>CALCHD010000018.1 GCA_937901105.1 uncultured Bacteroidales bacterium
GGATATCTCATCCGATATCGCGGACATTGACTGGTCTTGGACTTTTGACCGCGGCACGTTTGCAGGACGAGCTCTACATCTTACAAATGATATAATGCCCGTAAACTGGAGCAGGACCAACAAGGCAAAATTCACTTGCACCGCATATGTCCGTATAGGCGAAAACAATATACAACCTGTAAGCAATAACGTAATCATATAAAAATGAAAATCAAAGCTCAACCCCAACCCCTGGCGATAGTCACCAGCTACACGCCACTGGTTACCAGATTCGGCATTGTGGCAACTGGTGGCAGCAGAACACAGTTCTACTACACAAATGAAGGGCAGTTCATTCCATCAAGGGCTGTTACCCCACTCCTACTGAAAGCACACCTGAACGTTGTTGATCCCGACGGGATAATACCCACCGGAGATAAGACTTCAAACCTGGCTGTACAGTGGTACGAGAACTCATATGAAAATCAGATCACAGCGGACACCGCGGGATATATCATTAATCCCGACAACTCAATCACAGTAACGAAGGATGTAATGCCGGAGTCTCCTGTACAGATTCTTGCGAGAGCCACATATAATGATCCAAGAAATGGGAATGCTCTCATATATGAAGACAGGATGACCCTCTCTTCAATACGCAAGACAGACAATGTCCTCACCATCTCTGTAGACAAGCCGTCAAAAATAAGGTTCAACCCTATTGACGATCCTGAGATTATTGATATCACGGCAACCCTCAAGCTGGGAGTAAATGTGGTGGATGAGGGTGCAAAGTTCTTCTGGTATACAGTGAACAACGGGGCCGAGACACTGATTGACGAGTCGGATACTGCCATAGAATACGTATCCGGCCAAGGTACGGCCACTTTGCGTATCAATGCTTCATACACTAACTTCTGCATCCTGCGAGTAAAGGCCACTACAGGGGAGATTGATGAGAAAACTCCTTATGCAGATATTGCGGTAGTGTATTCACTGCCGGAGGTGAAAGCACAAGTATACTGCCCTAATGGCTGCATCCTCAGGAGTAAAGAAGTGTCAAAGACGTTCAAATGCGTACTGAATACATCCAAAAGGATCCTCTCAGATGCTGAAATAGCAGAGCACTTCTTGATAAAGTGGTACCAGAAACCCATTGTTGCCGGCGGCACCGCATCTCACATAGGAGATGGAGCTACAATCTCGATTCCTACCGACAAACTGAGGCTGCAAGGGAGACAGGCCATGAACGTGTTCCCTACCGTCTACAGCCGTGGCGCGTATGGATATGTGGTCAACGGCAACGGCAAGGCAGTAATTACTACAGACAACAAACTGATCATAACACGAACTTGATATGAGAACTACAAAGTACTTCAAAGTAACAGCCGCAATTGCCCAGAGGGCAGGTGTGGCACAGGTGAGATACCGCACCGCAGACAACATGATGATCATATCGGAGCAGGACATCAGGGCCGTAAGGCTGCAACCTGAAGAATACCTCACGGGGGTTGTGGCGGCAGTCTTGACTGAAGAGGAAGCAACGGTCCTTATTGCCAAAGCCGGCAAACTTCTTGGCCCGCCACCTGCTGCAGAAACAGAAGCTCCATCTCCTGAAGAGGAAACCATGCAGGAGGAAGTGATCCAGCCAGCGGAAGAAGAGGTCACCTCTAAAGACGAGGGCACGAATGAGAGTGAGAATGAAAGCACGAATGAGTCAACCAATAATATGGAGGAAATAGATAATGAATAATGTTTCTGGAAATTTTTTCGTAGAAATGCTGGTAGATGGCGACTCCGCACAAGGCAATATCCGATCTACCAAACCACTCGTACAGATGTACAATCCAACTACTGGAGGTTGCATTCCTGACTGGTCTTCAGTGTCAAACCAGCCTATCATCTACCCCGTAATGCGCTCAGGCAATGAAAACACTATCAAGCCTGTGATTGCGGGGTCAGAGACGTGGTTCTACAACAACACTAAGATCACATTCAACGATTCCGGCATTGCCTCAGCGCCAGACAATGTTATAGGCAAACTGCAGAAGGTGACCTACAACAACGGAACTGTTGATGTTCCCGCATTGAGAATCATTGCCAATCTTGCATCCGCATCAAACATGGACGCAGACACAATTACAATGTCAGGGAAAATAGAGGCATCCGGACATGCGCTGAGCTTTTATGTGGATATTCCACTGGCCATTTCAGAGTATTCAGACAGTGCATATTCAGGATTTATCCACGCCTCCAACGGCGGCATCATTGATGAGGGTTCTGAGATTGTTGAGCTGACACAGGCGCTGTATAAGGGTGGAGACCTAGTTCCACAGGGATACTACTCAGTAGCATGGTATAAAGACGGTTCCAATGTACCGTTCTCAACAGCTTCTTCCGCACAGCTGTCCCAGGCTGACATTGACGGAAAGCATGTCATCTACTGCAAGTTTTTAGTAGATACTGAGGTAGTGGCCAATTATGCACAAGAGGTGTCCGATGAGACTGACCCGTATTTCATAGATGTGACCTGGAGCGGAAGGACAAAATTGGCAACCGGAGAAACCCTGGCAGGGCAATGTAAAGTAAAAAAAGTGGGAACCGGAGAGACGCAGACAGGATTCTCATTTGAGGTAACCATGACAGACACTGCCGGCAATGCGTTTGCTCCAGCATCGGCCCCTACTGCAGACGGTCTTATATATTTGACCTATGCAGATGCGCAACGGGCAGGTGGAAATATCACAGGGTACATTATAGCCACAAAATAGCATATATGGCAAAAAACATAAGAATAGTCGGCACATTTGAAGTGTGCTCCCTTGAGCAGGGACCTCAAGGCCCACAAGGGCCAAGGGGTCCCATGGAGAGGATCCGCAAATGGGAGGCGGGCGCCAGCTATACAGCTGGTGGAGCAGGAGAGGATTATGGCGATATCGTATACGAGGATGGCAGCAGAGTCCCATATGAGTGCGTGGTATCCCATACCGCACAGGAGGGCTACCCCCCTTCTGCGCTGGCCAATCACAGCGACCCATCAATGCGCTACTGGAGAGCCGGAGAGCACCGCTACATGGTTGCAACAGACATAATGCTGTCGCGCCTGATAGTAGCCTCAGAAATTGATGTAGAGAGCCTGGTTGCCCAAAAATTTGAAACTTCTGGTGACGCCAAGGTGCGCATACAGAACGGCCTCATGGAGGTGTTCGGCTCAGCCAACAAGGTTGAACCAAACATCCGATTTGGAGTGAATGAAGACGGGTACGCAGTCCTGCAATATTTTGACAACAGCGGAAAGTTCCTCTATGATCTGGGGCCAAACGGTTTGTCCGAAATAGATGTTCGTGAAGCAAAATGGATAACTTACCGGCGTAAATTTCTGGGAACAGATGAAGCAACAGTAGTGCGTGGCACCGCTTGGAAAAATACCCTTTACACATCTGGAACTGATGTATACAAATACGTATCCAAAGTGGTGGCAGGTGTGAACCAGGATCCTCAGAATGACGGATTATATTTCAATGTCAAAAATACAGAAGGCGAAAAGCTGAATGGATGGTACTGCCCAGTAGGCTCAAATGGCTCCGGAACCGACAACTCCGTTGGAATGGTTCCATCATATGAATATGTACGCGATACATCAATATATCAGCCAGCCGTAACGAACAAAGCCGGCCACTCCATTTACTTCAAGAATCTAGAATACTACCAAAATGGAGTATTAACCCGCATTCAGCCTGTTTACTGGGCTGTCCCAACAAGTAACACAGCTTACCCTGTCAACTAACTTTTTAAAATTTTAATTATGGAAAAAATTACAGAAGCCCAGAACAATCTGGCGAAAGAAGTCATCAATACAGCATCATCTGATTGGTATGTAAAAATTGTAAACCCAACCACCGGAGAGGAGAAACTCATCAGTCTGAAAAATCACGCAGCAATGTCACTCAACCTTTGCCCATGGCAAAAAGACGGAGCTTTTATAATGTATCACAGAAAATCGGATGATTTTCCACTTGCTGTACCATATTCTTCATGGCCAAGCCTTCAGAATAGCGGAGAGATTGCAGACGGGGTTTTAATCATCAGAGGCGACAAACATATAGTTGTCGCACCGACAGAAGCTACACTATACTGGAGTAAAGGAACAGGAACTGCTACAGCCACAACATCTGACAGGCTTGTTGCGATGAGTGACTGGGAGGGCAAAAGCAAAACTGCAGCAATTGTGGCCAACGCAGCATTCAAGGATGATGGGGCCGGATATGCTCCAGGATACTGTAATGCATATTCAAGAACCAACGCAAATGGCGCAGGCCTTACAGCTGGAAAATGGTGGCTACCTTCAGTGGCAGAACTGGTAATGATGTGGAGCAACTTTGAAATCATCAATGAAGGACTCAAGCTTATCACTGGTGCAACATTGCTTCAGAGAACATGGTACTGGAGCAGCACGGAGGGCTCGGCTTCCGGCGCCTGGGGTCTGGGCTTCAGCAATGGCACCCTCTACGGCTGGTACGATAAGGTGAGCGATCAGTTTCAGGTCCGTGCCGTCTCAGCATTTATCAGTTAACCCTTTAACGCTTTAACTCTCCAGCGAATGATAGCAAGTGAATTGAAAGTATACAGGGATACGTATCTATTATGCACAAAACTTATGGATACAACAGTGCATTTTCCAAGAATGCACAAGTACACCCTTGGCCAGAAAATTAACTCAGTATCCCTTGAGCTGTTTGAATACATACAGCTTGCAAATATGTTCAAGTACGAACGCTTGAAATATCTCAACGGCTTTATAGTAAAGTTTGAGCTGCTCAAGATACTTATCAGAATAGCTGGAGAGAAAAAGCTGATATCCTTAAGCCGGCAAGCAGAGTTCGCGCAACTGATATCTGGAATCGGAAAGCAAATAACAGCATGGAAGAACTCCCCAACAAATGGAGCAACGCAAGAACCTCATTAAGGCCAAGGCCATGAGACACGTATTCTTCCCGATAATGGACGGGCGGCTATCATTTATAGCTAAGACCAAGAAATGCCCGTTTGGCACGGAGAACTCGGCTTCCAACGCCTGGAATCTGAACTTCAGCAATGGCAACCTCAACAACTGGAACAATAAGGTGAGCAATCAGAATCAGGTCCGTGCCGTCTCAGCACTAACGGAAAAAGAATAGAACAGCGTAAATATGATAACATACGAAGGCGTAATGGAAGCGTACTTGGACTGCCGCAGAAAGAAGCGGAGAACAGCCAATGCGCTGAAATGTGAGGCTGCAATGGAGGATGTCATTGCTGAACTCGTTGACGCAGTAAACAACAGATCATACACTCCATCCAGAAGCATAGCCTTCATAGTTACATATCCACGATACAGGGAGGTCTTTGCTGCCGACTTCAAGGATAGAATAATGCATCATTATGTAGCTCTACGCTTGGAGCCACTTTTTGAAAATGTACTCAACGACAGAACATTTAACTGTCGCAAAGGAAAAGGAACACTATGCGGGATACAACAGCTGAAGGAAGACATCTATAGCTGTAGCGAAGGATATACCAAAGATTGCTATATAGCAAAATTTGATATAAAAGGCTTCTTCATGAGCATAAGCAAACCGCTTATACATCAAATGGTAGACGCCTTCATCAGCAACAATTATACAGGAGAAGATAAAGAAGATTTAAGATTCATATGTAAACAGATAAACCTGCATCATCCAGAGAACAACTGTATAAAGCAATCCAGGCAGGAAATGTGGAAACATATCCCACCAAACAAATCTCTATTCACAAATGAACCATCAAGAGGAGTGCCTATTGGGAACCTGCCTTCTCAGATATTCGCAAACTTTGTTCTGGATAAATTTGACTGGGAGATAGAAAAGCAAGGATTCAAATATCACGGAAGATATGTGGACGACTCATACGTGATTCACCCGAACAAAGATAAACTCCTGGAGCTGGCTGCGCATCTGAGAGCGTATTTAAGAGATGAGTTGCAGCTGGAATTGCACCCAAACAAATTCTACCTCCAACACTACACCAAAGGAGTTGAGTTTATCGGTGCATTTGTAAAACCTTACAGGAGCTACATCCTGAACAGAAGTGTATTCAAACTGAAGCAGCAAATACGCAGGATGAACAAAAGCAGAAACCTGGCTGAAATAAAACGCAATATCCACAGCATCAACTCATACCTGGGGCTAATGGGACACCACTCCTCTTACGGTATAAGAAGAAGACTGCTCAAAGAAATCAGCCCAAGAGTACACAAATACTTATACATAACAAACCACCACAAGAAAGTAGCGCTCAAAAAGAAATACAAAGATGCTGAAATCTATAAAGAACGAATCAGAAACGGAGAATTCTACAAATTCACCCTCGCTGAGCCTATACTCTAAAGATATAGATATAGACCTGGTAAGAGCGCTATCCAAACTAGGATGTGTGATAATATCACAAAATGGAGACAAGGTTGCATATGAAGTATATAAAGACAAATAAAATATGTCCTTCCATGAGCAATACAGCAAAATTACATTTGCATAAAATTGAACACAAAGCTTCTTAATGAAAGAGATAATAACTAACATAGTTACTACAGTCTCAACGCTGGGCGGATGGGAAACAGCAAAGTATTTTGTAAACCGCAAGGCAAACGGGCGCATAGCTGAAGCAAAAGCAGACGGCTCGGAATTCAGTGTCATACGAGACACTATGATATTTTTGCAGGAACAGTTGCGCGACAAGGAGAAAAGATTTGCGGAGCAGACAGAATTAGTTCGCAAACTTAATATTGAAAATCTTGAGCTAACACGCAAAATTGCAATGCTGGAAGCAGAGAGAGCAATGAAGCTATGTGAGAGAAGAAATTGTCCAACACGAGAGCCGCAGAGCGGATATTAAAAAAGAAACAATGAAAACAAGCCAGGAAGGAATAGACCTAATCAAAAAATTTGAAGATTTCAGCACAGAGGCATATATATGCCCAGCCGGAGTATTAACAATTGGTTACGGCCACACTAAGGGTGTTAAATATGGTGATACAATAACTAAAAAGGAAGCCGAGGATCTTCTTGCCCAAGATGTGCAGGAGTACGCTGAAGCTGTAGAAAAGTACATCAATGTGCCGGTAACACAGAATCAGTTTGATGCACTTGTAAGCCTGTGCTACAATATAGGGAAGACAGGGTTCTTCAACTCTCCAGTAAGACGCCTGGTAAATGAGAATCCTGCACAGCTGGATAGAATTGAAACAGCTTTTAAAAAGCACAACAGATCCAGAGGTCAAGTGCTTCCTGGGCTTACAAGACGCAGGCAAGAAGAATTCCAACTTTACAAGAAAGATGAATAGATATACCATATTGGCCGTATTGGCATTGATGCTCTGCAGCTGTGGAACACAAAAGCGGTTGGCAAAAGAGCATAAACAACTGGATATTGCATATAGCGCACTTGATTCCTTGAATAAGGAATTAACAATTCATGCTCTTAGTAAAGATATCAAAACCATAGACGACAAATCAAGAATTGTTGTTACAAAATACACAACTCCTGATTCATCCGGGAAACAGTCAATTGACTACACTGTTGTAATTGACAAAGCTGTAGAACAAAGTACAGAAACAACCGTAGAGAAGCATACGGAAGAAACGACGCAGAGCATCATCGCGGAAGAAAACATTGACAATTCCATTGTGCAGGTATCTGAAAAGGTAGATGATGCACCAGTTGTAAAGACGGTGAAAAACGTGAAATGGATTGTAGGTATGCTATTGATTGCATACATCATATACATAATAAGGAAAGCTGCTTAAAAAGCAGCCTTCCTATGTCTGATCAGCTCATTAGCTTCCTGGATATCTCGCGGCGTATATATGTCTGTCATAAGCAGGCTATGGTGTCTTGCCTGATTCCTTACAGACACTAGATCTGTATTATCTTTAATTAAATCTGTAATGCCTGTATCCTTGAGTGAGTAAAATTTGTATTCCTTCGGGAATTTCAATGCTTTACGGACATAATTACTCCAGAAATCCCTGAACTGTTTATCAGACCTATATTCCTTGCCGGGCAACATTCCATTGCTGAAGAGATAATAACTTGACGGATATTTGAAAATATCCAAATCTACCATCAATGAAAGAACACAGTCAGGCAAAGTTATTGTACCATCCTTCTTGTTTTTCGCAACAGATTCACTCACGAAAATAGTTCCCTTTTTAACTGATATATCAGAGAGCTTTATAAAACTCATCTCCCTTGGCCTAATGAAGCAATAGTACAGGATATAACAAGCAAGAAGAAAATGTTTTTTACGTTCAAGAGCGTAATCCTTCAGCCTGATCATATCTGAATCAGATATGACAGTCCTATTCTTCTTCATGGATTTCTTCTTGCCAAGAACAGACAATGACACCGTAGGGTCGTTATCTATATATTGCTTCTGAAGGAGAAATTTAGCAAAAGTCTTAAGCCAAATGACATAATTGTCACGAGTAGTTCCTGAACGCCCAAGTTCAAGCCAGAGATGATCAATAAAACTATTGCACATCTGAGGATTGAACTGATAAATATACTCCTTCTTTACCTTGAGAGAGTCTTTCCACTCCAGGAATACCTTGAGCATAGAAATATACCCCTTGAAGGTCTTTGGCCTCATAATATCCTCTTCAACAAGTTTTGCCAGATATCTTTTATATGACTCAACAGCAAGTTCAAAAGTCGTGTAAGCATTTTCGCTCTCAAACTTAAGAAAAGGATTCCAGCCTACGCGAAGCTCCTCACTGATGCGTTCGCATAAGTCTTGAGCATATTTTCGCAGCTCTGTTTTTTTGTTTGAAATATGATTGATTTTTATGCGCTTTCTACGCATTGTCCCAGAAGCTGGGTCAAGGCAGGTAAAATCAATGGCGATATGAAAAAAACGCCTTATGATAAAAAAGATACGGGTACAAGAATTAAGTGGCGCCCTGATTTAAAGGTTTTCACCGATATTGCCGTTCCGCTTGATTATTACAAAGATATTCTTAAAAGACAAGCCGTTGTAAACGATGGACTTCTCTTTGTCTTAAAAGACCAAATAAGCGCTGCGCGTTTTGAAACCTATGAATTTCGC
>CALCHD010000019.1 GCA_937901105.1 uncultured Bacteroidales bacterium
GAGTCGATCTCGCGAATCTGATAGGCGAGAAGATCTCTGGTCCGTGCCCCCTCTGCGCGCTTTTCGAGCAGAAGTGCAAGCTCGCGCCCAAGACTTGTGTATTCTGCGTAAAGAAAACGATATTCCTCCAGCAGTTCATCGTTCGAAGCGTAGGTATCAATAAGCGCCAAATGACTGGTAGCATCAGCAAGAACATTCGTCTCATTCTGCCCGTGAATGGTTATAAGCGACGGCATAAGAGTTTTCAAAAGACTTAAGTTTGACGCTCTGCCATTGATTTTCACTTGATTTTTCCCCACTCGAAAGATTTACCGGAAGCGGATGCCAGGTGCACTCAACCGTTATGTTGAGTGAGGTGGACCAGAAGATATTCAAGAAACTTGGAGTGGGCCTTACCTGTGATCCTGTGAAGAAGATCAAATAAGACGGAACTATAAACTTAACCTTATTTAATATGAAAAGATTTGCATTGTTCCTCCTTGCATTGTGTGCAGGCGTTTCTGTTTTGAGGGCAGACGAGGGTATGTGGCTCCCTTCCGAGATATATAAGAATATCAAGGACATGCAGGCAAAGGGATTTAAGCTTACAGCAGAGGACATCTATAGCATCAACAGTTCATCACTTAAGGATGCTGTTGTACATTTTAACGGCGGCTGTACCGGTGAGATCATCTCATCAGAGGGCCTGCTTATCACCAATCACCACTGCGGATATGGCCAGATCCAGTCTCACAGTTCTGTAGAGCATGATTACCTTACTGACGGCTTCTGGGCTATGACAAGGGAGCAGGAGCTTCCTAACCCGGGTCTTACAGTTTCATTTCTTGAGTATATGGAGGATGTTACTGAGCAGGTGCTTAAAGGTTACAAGCCTACAATGACAGAAGAGGAGCGCATTGCCCTTGTAGACAAGAATATCAAGGCCATTGAGAAGAAGGCTAAAGGTGATGTCCCTTACCTTAAAGTACAGGTAAAGGCACTATACTATGGCAACGTATACTACTTGTATGTATTTAAAGTGTATTCAGATGTAAGGCTTGTAGGTGCTCCCCCTTCATCAATCGGAAAGTTTGGCGGTGATACCGACAACTGGATGTGGCCAAGACATACAGGTGACTTCAGTCTTTTCAGAGTATATGCCGGCAAGGACAATGAGCCTGCTGAGTACTCTAAAGACAATGTCCCTTACACTCCAAAGAGATTCTTCAAGATTAACGCCAAAGGTATTGGCGAGGGTGACTTTACAATGGTTTACGGTTTCCCTGGCAGAACCAATGAGTACCTTATCTCTGATGCAGCAAGATACACAGCACAGATTTCAAACCCTCATAAAATTGCGTTGAGAACCTTACGCCTTGATATCCAGAATGCGGAGATGGCAAAGGACAAGGCAATCAGAATCAAATATGCATCAAAGAACGCTTCTGTCTCAAATGCATGGAAGAAATGGCAGGGAGAGGCAAAAGGCATTATAAAGATGCGTGCCGTTGAGAACAAGGAGGAGTTTGAGGCCAAATTTACAGAGTGGTCTAAAGGCAAGCCTGAATATGAGGGCCTTGTTGCAAAATTCCATGAGCTTTACGGCGCAATTGAGGAGCTTTCGCTTGTTCAGGATTACCAGAACGAGGCATTGAATGCAGTGGAGATTGTCTCTTTTGCAGGCCGTGGACAGAGAGGCGCCGAGAAATTCTGGAAAGACTACCATATGCCAATTGACAAGGCTTCTTTCATTGCTTTGTACAATGCTTATAACAAGAACATTGCAGATAAGTACAAGTCACCATACTTCAAGGAGAAGCTTGCTGCATACGGCTCAATAGAGAAATGGGCAGATGCATTGTTCGCAGAGCAGCCTAATCTTGAAATGGCAGCGGAGATCTACAAAGAGACAAACAAGTACTTTAAAGAGAACTATGCCCCTGTACTTGATTCTGTAAACAAGGAGATCACCCTTCTTTACCGTACATACATGAGAGGCATGATGGAGTACAACAAGGCAACCAGAGGCACCAAGGTGTTCTATCCGGATGCTAACTCAACTTTGAGGGTTGCTTACGGCCATGTTAAAGGCTACTCGCCTTCTGATGCTGTTTACTATACCCCAGTTTCAAGCCTTGACGGCATTATCCAGAAAGATAATCCGGAGATATATGACTATAATATTCCTCAAAAATTGAGGGACCTTCATGCAGCAAAGGATTACGGCCAGTGGGAGGTTAACGGCTCAATCCCTGTGGCATTCATTGCTACCAACCATACCAGTGGTGGTAACTCCGGTTCTCCGGTGCTCGATGCTGAAGGCAACTTGATTGGTGTGAACTTCGACCGCGTATGGGAAGGCACCATGAGTG
>CALCHD010000020.1 GCA_937901105.1 uncultured Bacteroidales bacterium
ATACTGCATTCCATTGATTGTTACAGCTTTGGCATCTTTTCCCAGTGTGAAGTCCTTAAGGGCGTAATCGTTTGTGTATACCTGCTCCTCCACCTTGCCGGCTGTCTCCCAGTTGCCGTTGTTCTGCACAAGCAACGCTATTGTGTATGCTGTTGTAGCCGCTTTTGGGGCAAGTATTACGGCTATGTGCTCCTGGTTCATGTTCTTCACTCCTGCAGCAAATGCAATCTCCTCTTTTGAGTACCCTGCTGCTACTGCGCCTTCAAGTGCCTGCTCTGGGGAAATTGAGCTGGTGTTGAGCTCCTGAATGCGGGTGTTTGCCGCTCCTGTGTAGAAGGATTTGGGGTTGGAAGCCACAAAGGAGATGTAGCCTTTTACATCATTGCTGTTAAGGCTGTAGAACACAATGGAGTCCTTTATTTTCTGTACAGTGGATTTGTATTGTGATTCTGGGAACTTTGAAAGGAACTTGTTTGCGTTCTTAAGGTCCCTTTTTGTCATTACTGTCTTGTAAAGCTTGGTCTCGGCTTTGCTCTGTGCATTTGCTTCCCCTGCAAGAGGAGAGATTGCAATTAGTGCCGCCATGGCCGCTGTGGCCAGAATTTTTCCTTTTTTCATTTCGTTTTCAGTTAGATGCTGCAAATATACAACACAAATGGTGCCAAACAAAAGAAGCCGGCTTTGCGGGCCGGCTTCCTGTAAGTGTGAATGTATTGATTATTTGCACTCTGCCTCGTATGCAGCTGCGTCAAGCAACTCGTCATACTCTGCTGGGTTGCTCATCTCAACTTTGATCATCCAGCCTGCGCCGTATGGATCAGAGTTTACAGACTCTGGAGCGCCCTCTAGCTCTGCGTTAACCTCAATTACTTTACCTGAAACTGGCATTAGGCCGTCAGCTACAGTTTTTACTGCCTCGATTGCACCAAAAACCTCACCTGCTGCAAGCTCCTCACCCTCAGTCTGGATGTCAACGAAAACGATGTCACCTAGCTGGCTCTGTGCGAAGTCTGTAATACCAATTGTTGCAATGTTGCCCTCTACTTTTACCCACTCGTGGTCTGCAGAGTACTTTAGATTTGTAGGAGTATTCATAGTGTTATTAATTTTTAAATATGATTTTGCACAAAAGTATTAAAATATTTTCAATTACAGTCTTTTTAGGGAGAATTTTATAAGCTCCTCAAGGGTGTATTGAGGATTCTCCTTGTATACTGCCTTAAGCACCTTGTCTGCGGCCGCTTTGGCAAAGCCAAGCATAACCAGGGCAGAGAGGGCTTCCTGCAGATGAGTGGAACTGCTGTCGGGAAGAAGGACAGTGGCGGGAGTGCTGTCTTCGGTTTTGGCAATCTTGTCCTTGAGGTCAATGATTACCCTCTGGGCTGTCTTTATTCCAATTCCCTTGATGCTCTTTATCCTGTTCACGTCACCGGTAAGTATGGCTGTCCTTATTTCAGCGCTGCTCATGGATGAGAGCATCATTCGGGCAGTGTTGGGGCCTATGCCGTTCACCTCAATGAGCATCCTGAAGATGTTCCTCTCATCCTTTGTGGCAAATCCGTACCATAGCTCCACATCTTCCCTCAAATGGTGGTGGATGTACAGCATAACGTCTCTCAATGACTGTATTTCGGTAAAGGTCTGGAGTGAAATCTGCAGCTCGTAGCCAATGCCGTTGTTCTCAATAACCGCCTGTGTTGGGGTGATTTCTACCAGTTCTCCCTTAATATAAGTATGCATACCTGATTTTTTTATACAAAAATAATGATAAGTTTTGTAATTTTGCGTGTTTAATATGTATAGTATGAAATCAATAGAGGATATAAGGGGAAACTTTCCTGCGTTGCAGCAGAGCGTGTGGGGCAAGCCGCTGGTCTATTTGGATAACGGAGCCACCTCGCAGAAGCCGCAATGTGTCATAGATCTTGTAGATAAGATGCACTGCGGGTCAAATGCCAACGTGCACCGTGCTATGCATAAGCTCAGCGATGAGGCAACTGCCCTTTATGAAGGTGCCAGGGAGAAGGTAAGGGAGTTCATAAATGCTCCTGCAAGGGAGAATGTAATCTTCACCAGCGGAACTACAGCTTCAATCAACCTGGTTGCAAGCAGTTTCTGCAGGAAGTTCCTCAAGGAAGGGGACAAGGTAATGATATCGGGAGACTCACACCACTCCAATATTGTTCCTTGGCAGATGGCATGTGAGATGGCTGGCGCCTCAATTGCGGTGATTCCAGTGAAGGATAATGGGGAGCTGGATATGGAGGAGTTCCACAGGCTGCTGGATGATAAAGTGAAGATTGTTGCGGTTGAGCACATTTCCAATGTGCTTGGCCTTGTGAATCCTGTAAAGGAGATAATTGAGGCTGCCCACAGCAAGGGGGCGGCAGTATTGGTAGACGGAGCGCAGGGAATAGTCCACTGCAAAGTTGACGTGCAGGAGCTGGACTGTGATTTCTACGTCTTCTCCGGTCACAAGATCTACGCAACCACAGGTTCAGGCGCAGTCTACGGCAAAAAAGAGCTTTTGGAGGCCATGCCGCCGTATATGGGCGGCGGAGATATGGTAGACACCGTAACTTTTGAGAAGACCACATACGCACCGCTTCCGTTGAAGTTTGAGGCGGGTACCCCAAATTTCATTGCACAGGCATCGCTTGCTCCGGCACTGGAGTTTGCACAGGGCTTGAGAGAGGGGGAGATAGCGCAGATTATTGAGGCAGAAGAAAGAAAGATAATAGCATATTTGAAGGATGAGCTGCAGAAAATAGAGGGCTGTACAGTATACGGTCTTGGATGGATGCAGCAGGAGGGGGCGGCAGAACCGCAGTGGGGAGCCCCGGGAAGCAAGATTCCGCTGTTCTCGTTCAACATTGAGGGGTGCTTCCCTTCAGACCTCGCACAGCTTCTCGACAAAATGGGAGTTGCAGTCCGCACAGGCCTGATGTGCTGCGAACCCCTTATGGCCCGATTTGGGGTAACCAGCATGGTAAGGGTGTCATTCCTTCCATACAATACCCTGCAGGAGGCGGAACATTTTATAGCAAGCTTGCACAGGGCAGTAAGGATGTTGAGGTAATCTTCCCGACAAGGGGTGCCGCTGATGGGGCAGCTGATGGTGCTGATGGTGGTGCTGTTGATGGGACTGCTGATGGTTCTGATGGTGGTGCTGGTGCTGCTGTCACAGAATGGCCCGGAAGCATGACAATTGCCTGTCGGGAAGGCGGTATTGTCACGGAATGAGGAGAAATTGTGACAATGCGGAGGTAAAATGTGTGAATTGTCACAGAAATGCTGAAAATTGTGACAATTACCCACCCGGAAGGGGCATTTGTCACAGAATGACCCAAAAACATGACAATCGGCCGCTAAAAGGGTGCCATTGTCACAAAATAGTGCCAAAATATGACAATTCCCTGTCGGGAAGGCGGTATTGTCACAGGATAGCAGAGAAATGTGACATCCGAAGCAAAGGAAGCAAAGGAAGCAAAGGAAGCAAGGAGGATGCACAAATACAGTCTCGTAGCTCAGTTGGTTAGAGCACCACACTGATAATGTGGGGGTCCGCGGTTCAAATCCGCGCGGGACTACAAAATTTTGAAGATTATGACAATTAAGGAGATTGAAAACGAGATTGTAGAGGAGTTTGCAATTTTTACCGACTGGATGGACAAATATGAGTACATCATTGAGTTGGGCAAGAATGTGCCGGTGATTGAGGAGAAGGAGAAGACAGAGGAGAACCTTATCAAGGGGTGCCAGAGCAGGGTGTGGTTGAGCTGCAAGGTTGAGGACGGCAGGCTTTGGTTTGCTGCAGACAGCGATGCCATCATTACAAAGGGAATCATTTCATTGCTTATTAGAGTGTACAATGGACAGGCTCCGGCTGATATTCTTGCTAATGAGCTTGATTTCATTGGCAAGATAGGGCTTCAGGAGAACCTTTCGCCTACAAGGGCAAACGGCCTGGTTTCTATGATTAAGCAGATAAAAATCTACGCTATGGCGTACAACGGATAGAGTATGAAGAGTAAAGAGAGCATTTTGAGGGATGTGGTAAGGGCCTTGAGAATGGTGCACGACCCGGAGATCCCTGTAAATATCTACGATTTGGGACTTATCTACGACCTTAAGATAGATGACGACCACAAGGTGTTTGTTGAGATGACCCTTACTGCCCCTAACTGCCCTATGGCAGACCAGCTGGTTGAGGATGTGAACGATGCCGTTAAGGATACCCCAGGTGTTACCGATGTGGCAGTGAAGCTGGTTTTTGAACCGGAGTGGGACAAAAGCCGCATGAGCGAGGAGGCAATGCTGGAACTTGGACTTTTATAAATCAACACAATGAACAGAGTATATCTTCTTTTGGGAAGCAATATGGGTGACCGTGAGGCAACCCTCAACGAGGCCAATCTTGAACTGATTGACGCCCTTCTTCCCGACTATCTTGAGGTGGCTTCGCTGGATGAAGCTGTGGACACATCTGAGATGATGGAAACAGAGCCGTGGGGATTCAGTACCCCGGTTGACCCTTTCCTCAACCAGAGTTTCCGCTGCCTTACAGAGCTTGAGCCCCATGAGGTGCTTCAGGTTTGCCAGAGGATTGAGACGGAGCTTGGCAGGGAGAGGAAAGAGCCGCAGTTTGATGCTGACGGAAAGAGGATATATGAGAGCCGTCCTATAGATATAGACATCCTTGCATTTGAGCGCCAGGAGGGGGAGGAGTGGAAAGAGGTTACGGTGAATGCCAAAGATCTTGTAATCCCTCATCCGCAGCTTCAGAGCAGGGATTTTGCGGCAAAGCTCTACAAAGAGCTGAAAGAGAAAAAGAAAATAGAGAAAACAAGAAATAAGAAAAAATAGTTAAAAGATCATGACACAGGAAGACCTATTTAAAAATCTGATTGCCCACACTAAAGAGTACGGGTACATTTTCCCTTCTAGTGAGATTTATGACGGATTGGGAGCTGTTTACGATTACGGACAGTTGGGAAGTGAGCTTAAGAACAATATCAAGAGATATTGGTGGGAGGCTATGGTGAGACTCAACGAGAATATCGTGGGAATTGATTCGGCAATCTTTATGCACCCAAGAATTTGGGAGGCTTCAGGACACGTTGGAGCATTCAACGATCCGCTAATTGACAACAAGGATTCAAAGAAAAGATATAGGGCTGACGTTCTTCTTGAGGAGTACATTGCAAAACTTGAGGAGAAGATCAATAAGGATGTAGAGAAAGGCCGCAAGAAATTCGGTGAGGCGTTTGACGAGGAGCAGTTCAAGGCTACCAACCCTAACGTATTGAGAAATGCAAAGAAAATTGAGGAGTGCAGAGAGAGAATGGTAGCAGCATTGAATGCAAACGATTTGGATGCATTGAAACAGCTTATTCTTGATTGTGAGATTGCATGTCCTATTTCAGGTACAAAGAACTGGACTGACGTAAGACAGTTCAACCTGATGTTCAGCACACAGCTTGGCAGCGTATCTGGAGAGAGCGGCACTATCTACTTGAGACCGGAGACTGCACAGGGCATCTTTGTAAACTACCTTAACGTACAGAAAACCGGTCGTATGAAGCTTCCATTCGGTATCGCACAGATTGGTAAGGCTTTCAGAAACGAGATTGTGGCAAGACAGTTCATCTTCAGAATGAGGGAGTTTGAGCAGATGGAGATGCAGTTCTTCGTACAGCCAGGTGCAGAGCTTGAGTGGTTTGCAAAATGGAAAGAGATCCGCTTGAAATGGCACAAGGCTCTTGGAATGGGTGATGAGAACTACCGTTACC
>CALCHD010000021.1 GCA_937901105.1 uncultured Bacteroidales bacterium
TGATGAGAATGGAGACGCACAGTGGCCGGCAGCAGCTGTAAACTATACCAACAAGACACAGTTCCTCTACAAGATAAACAAAGGTATATTTACAATAAGGGATTCTGTGAAGATCAACGAGTCCATGCCTGATTCAAAAAAGAGGGTTCCGTTCACCAATATGGTTTATTTTGGAGACGGCGAGACTGATGTTCCGTGCATGAAGCTTATCAAGCAGATGGGAGGAAATACAATAGCTGTCTATGAGCCAAAGAATGAAAAGAAAAGGGATATAGCCAAGAAGATACTTAACCAGGACAGATGTGATTATGTATGTCCTGCAGACTACTCCCCTGGAAAGAACCTGGACACATTGGTTAAAGGAATCATCTGCAAGATAAAGGCTGATGATGATCTAAAGAAGCTCAAGCAGGAGTTCAAGAAAAAAGGATACCGTTAATGGTATCCTTCTTTTATTTGAGCTTTCTCAAGTGATATATCATTATTGAGGCGGAGATTACACATGAGGTAAGGTCTGCAAGCGGCATGCTGGCCCAGATGCCGTCAAGACCGAAAAATCTTGGAAGAATGAATATGAACGGCAGCAGGAATATCAGCTGTCTGGTAAGTGACAGGAATATGGCTGTGCCGGCATATCCTATGCTTCTGAAAAAGTTTGAGGTTACCATCTGGAATCCAACTATTGGATAGAACATAAATGATATCCTTACTCCCCGTATAGCTTCATTTATAAGTGCTTCATCTGTTGTGAACATCATTACCAGAGTCTTGGGGAACAGCTCTGCAATAATGAATCCTGTAGTTGTTACCGCTATTGCACATAATGCCGTATAAGTTACAACTTTTTTCAGCCGGTCATAAAGGCCTGCTCCAAAGTTATAGCTGGCAATAGGCTGCATTCCCTGGTTCAAGCCCATTACCATCATAATGAAGAGGAATGTAAGCTTGTGGGATATTCCATATGCTGCAATGGCCAGGTCTCCCCCATTCTCCTTCAATCCCTGGTTGAATGCTATTACAATAAGGCAGGCTGTGGCATTCATGAAGAATGGAGACATTCCCACACTCAAAATCCTCTTTACAATTGCAGGTACCAGACTATATCCCCCTTTCTGGAAGTGTACTACGTGGTTTCTGTTGCTCAATATGAATATAACCCATGCCAGTGAAACACCCTGGGCTATTACTGTTGCCATTGCTGCTCCCTTAATTCCCCACCAGTAGATAAATGCCGGATCAAGTATTGCATTTATAATTACTGTATATATTGATGCCCTCATAGCCTTTTTAGGGAGTCCTGTAGCCCTCAATACTGCATTCAGTGCAAAATATGTATGAGAAATGATGTTTCCGTAAAGGATAATCTTCATGTACTCCCTTGCGTGCGGGAGAGTGTTCCCGCTTGCACCAAAGAATGTTAGTATAGGATCAAGGAACAGCAGAACTCCAACCATGTATAGCAGTCCTATAATGAAGTTCAGTGTTACAGCATTGCCCAATACTTTCTGTGCGTTGGCATAATCCTTCTTGCCCAGAAAAATCCCTATATTGGCAGATGCTCCTACAGCTATCATTGAGCTGAATGCAGTTCCCAGGTTCATTAGAGGGAATGTAAGGGCGAGTCCTGCCAGTGCATAACCTCCAGCAAACTGCCCTATATAAATGCTGTCCACCAGATTATACAATGAGGAACAGCTCATTGCTATAATTGACGGAATTGCATACTGCTTGAGCAGTCTTGATATTTTTTCTGAACCAAGTTCTGTTGGGATTCCTGCCTGCATCGTTATTTGCTCCAGCCTTTGCTCCTTATTATATCTGAAATTACCTTAACGCATCCGTCTATTCCAAGCAGGGATGAATTCAGGCATATATCATATGATTCAGCTGCACCCCACTTTTTGTAGGTGAAGTAGTCATAATAGCTCTTTCTTTTGCTGTCGCTCTTTTCAAGAAGCTCAATCATCTCCTCTTTGCTGTATTTCTCTGCGTTGGGAATCTTGTTGCAAGCAAGCAACCTCTCAACTTTATCTTCACCTTTTGCAGTGATGAATACATTAAGGCAGCAGTTCCTCTCCCTCAAGATATAGTCTGCACATCTGCCCACAAAGATTGCTGAACCTTCATTTGCAATTTTAATGATTGTTTCACTCTGAATCCTGAACAATTCCTCCCTGTTTATTCCCGATGAAGTTCCATATTCGCTGTATAGCGAACCCATAATGCCACTAAAGAAGCCTGAGATGAACTTGGATCCCCTTTTTTCGTCGATATTTGCAAAGACTTCCTTGCATAGGCCGCTCTCTTTGGCAGCCTCATCAAGCAATTGCTTGTCATATTGCGGAATACCAAATTCCTGTGCAAGTTTCTGTGCTATCTCCAAGCCGCCGGCACCTTTTTCACGGCCAATGGTAATGTAGAATTTAGTTTCCATATTGCTCAATTGTTTTAAATTTCTTGATTTGATTGTAAAGAAGTATAAATGCTATCATACTTGAAAGTCCGTCTGCAATAGGCATGCTCATCCATATTCCGTTGGTTCCAATGAAGGTTGGTAGTATAAGAAGACCGGGAAGCAGGAAGATAAGCTGCCTTGTCAAAGACATGAAAACAGATTTTGCAGCCATTCCCACACTCTGGAAAAAGTTTCCTGCAACTATCTGGAAACCGATTATCGGGAAGCAGGCAAATACAATTCTCATTCCAACTATCGCATGCTGAATAAGTTCCTCATCGGTGGTGAATACCATTGAGATAGCCCTTGGGAAGAACTCGGCCAAAATGAAGCCGGTTGTTGTTACTGCTGTTGCACAAATTATAGTAAGCTTTAAAGCTTCCACTGTCCTTTTGTACTGTTTGGCTCCGTAGTTGAATCCTACAATAGGCTGCATTCCCTGGTTGATGCCAAGGACAATCATTACAAATACGAATGATACACGGTTAACAATTCCGTATGCTCCAATGGCAAGATCACCACCGTGCTGCTGGAGTCCCTGGTTGATAAGGATTACAATCAGGCAGGCAGCAGAGTTCATGAAGAAAGGAGCCATACCAATGGAAATTACATCTTTTACAATCCTTGCTTTAAGCTTGTATATACCCTTCTTGAAATGGATTACCAGATTTTTGTCTGAAAAAATCTTCAGTGTCCAGCAAAGTGCAAGTGACTGTGAAATGATTGTTGCAACAGCGGCTCCCTGTATTCCCCATTTGAACACATATATGAATAGCGGATCCAGGATTGCATTTATGATTACTGTAAAGATAGTCATGTACATTGCCTTTTTAGGAAGGCCTGCAGATCTTAATACTGCATTAAGCCCCAAGTACATGTGCGTTACAATATTTCCCAGCAGAATAACCACCATATAGTCCTTGGCGTACCCTATTGTATTTTCACTGGCTCCAAAGAAATACAGGATAGGATCAAGAAATACAAGGAAAACAATGCTGTACACAATTCCTATGATTGTATTCAGCGTTACAACGTTACCCAATACTTTCTGTGCCATCTCATAGTTCTTCTGACCAAGAAGCATTGAAATGGTTGCTGATGCACCTACACCCACAAGGGCTCCGAATGCCGCACCAAGGTTCATCAGCGGAAATGTAAGTGCCAGGCCTGCAATTGCAAACTTGCCTACACCATGCCCAATGAAAATGCTGTCTACCATATTGTACAACGACGAGGCCGTCATTGCAATGATTGCCGGAATGGCATACTGTCTCAACAATTTAGATACTTTTTCCGTTCCCAGTTCTGTAGGAACACCTGCTACTGCCATATATTTCGAATTTGTTCAATCTACAAAAGTACATAAATTTTTTAACATTAAGTTTACGGTGTGTGACGTAAAATAAGGGTGCTCTTGTGGAACACCCTTACCGTGGTTTTGATATATATTAATGTACCTCAATCTGTTTTTCAACAGGGGCCACTTTGTCGGGAGTAACCTTTGGAATGGTGATATCCAGTACTCCATTGTTCACTTTTGCCTCAATCTTCTCTTTGTCTGCATTGTCCGGCAAAATGAGGTTCTGCTGAAATTGAGTGTACGAAAATTCTTTGCGCAGGTATCTCCCCTTCTTGTCTTTTTCCTCCGATTTCTTCTCCTGTTTCACACAAACAGAAAGGAGATTGTCGTTGGTAACCTTTACGCTGAAGTCATCTTTGGTAAGGCCTGGTGCAGCCATTTCTACCTTAAATTCATTCTCGTTTTCAATAATGTTCATTGGAGATGATGAGTGCAGCCTCTCAACCCAATCGCTCCCGATAAAATCGTTGAATATTGAAGGGAACCAGCTCTGATTCTTTTTTGTTGGTAACATAACTATTTAAATTTTCATTGTTTACTTTACAACAATGCAGAATGCAGAAGGTTCAGAAATATAAATTATCTTTACAGCATAAAAATTATTTGAATGGCACAAAAGATCAACAAGACTAACGCTGCGCGAATATTGGACCAGAAGAAAATACAGTATGAGCTTGTACCTTATGAGGTTGATGAGAATGATTTGGCGGCAACGCACGTAGCTGAACAGCTGGGTGAAGATATCCGGCAGGTGTTCAAGACACTTGTATTGCGTGGCGACAAGAATGGACTGCTGGTATGTGTCATTCCGGGAGACAAGGAGGTTGACCTGAAGAAGGCCGCAAAAATCTCCGGCAACAAGAAAGTTGAAATGATTGCCATGAAGGAGCTTCTTCCACTAACTGGCTATATAAGAGGCGGCTGCACCCCTATAGGGATGAAGAAGCCCTACCCCACCTGGATCCACCACACTGCAACCGAGTTCCCTTTCATATACATCAGTGCAGGCCAAAGAGGCCTTCAGCTCAAGCTTAATCCCGACGATCTTATGAATGCTTTTGGGATTATTTCAGCAGATCTGATTGCAGAGTAAATTCTGCGATAGCAACTCCGTACTTGTCAAACTGCATTTCTACTTGCTCAAACGGATTCAACTGCCCGTAAGGAATGTTCCAGAACCTGAACATATCCTCAGGAAGATTAACCTTGGCAGATGAGTAAGACTGTGAAAAGTCTACTGCAATCAGTACAAGTTTGTCTTTCTTGTCAACGTTTTCAGTTACAAGCTCGTTGCCGCCTCTGTGGAAATTCTCGGCTGTGTTGTCGTATGAGTATTTGCGGGCAAATACGAAGCATTTATTGGTGTCAAACAGATCGTTGTTGTAGTTGGCATACTGAAGGTCAAATGTTTCTCCGCATGTTATGGCTTTGTTGCCCATGGCATAAGTGAAGAGCTTCTTGTAGTATTCCAAAAGTTCTTTTTCTGATTCGTAGGATTTCCCTTTAAGCATTCTGGCAACTGAAGGGGCGCAGCACCAGTCGAAGATAGAGGTTCTGCCGTCTTTTCCGCTGAATCCTTCCTCGTCCATTCCTTTCTCGCCTACCTCTTCGCCGAAATAGATCATGAAAGGTGCCGTGTTCAGGAAAAGTGATGTGTACAATGGCGCAAATGTATTTGCGGCATCCTTTCCAAAGAACTCTGAACCGAATCTCTGCTCGTCATGATTCTCCAGGAAGTTGAGCATGTATGGCTGCAGGTCTCCGAGAAACTGCCAGCTGCGGGTGATGCCCATAGTTGACTGCCAGAGCTCTACTGGCATGCCGTTGTCGTCTGTATTTTTCTCTACAATCGTGCGCAGAGTGTCGTACAGGCCCGATTTATCATAGAGGAAATCAAATCCTACCTTCCTTACATACTCGTTATAAAGCTCTTTCTTGTATACTTCTGCAATGAAGATCACTGAAGGGTAATCATTCTTTACTTCAGCAATCAGCCACTTCATGAATTCGGCAGGAACAAGCTCCACCATGTCACAGCGGAACCCGTCTACACCCATTGATGCCCAATACTTTACGATGTCGAGCATCCTGTCCCATGTTTCAGTGCGGAAGTCGCAGTAATTGATCTTTACGGTCTCATACCAGTCATTGATGCCCGGCTCAGCTGTGTAGCAGTTGTTTCCAGTCGCCATGGCCGGCATTTCGTAGTATGGATCCATACCTTTCGGACATGGTGTGGGAAGCTTCAGCCCGCATCCCGGATAATATATGAAGTCGTTTTCCTCTTTCCAATGAACCGACTTGTCATCCTCTCGGCCGAGGACCGGATGTCCTTCCGCTGTAGGGTTCATGCCGTAGTCGCGGGCTACGTGGTTAGGCACAAAGTCTATTATTACCTTTAGGCCCGCATCATGAATTCTCT
>CALCHD010000022.1 GCA_937901105.1 uncultured Bacteroidales bacterium
TATATAAAGGTAGATGAATATGATTCACTGCTGAATGTAAATGCAAAATTAGAAAGGAGGTCTACACAATTAAGTGTTGATATAGGAGCACAGGTTACACCAGATGCAGAAGTGCTCATTGAGATTGACAAATCTGTTGGAGATGTAATTAAAGCAAGGGGTAATGGTGTTATTGATCTCTCCATTAATCCTGCCAGAGAAATATTTGACTTGTACGGGGACTATCATGTAACAGACGGCAGCTACAAGTTTGTCCTTGCCGGTATTGCTTCAAGGGACTTCCAGCTGGAACCGGGAGGCACGATAAACTTTAACGGCGATATTTCCAATACAACATTGGATCTTGATGCGGTTTATTCAACAAAAGCCAATATTAATACTCTTATTGCAGATACCAACAGTGTTGCAACTAGAAGGAATGTTAACTGTATCATTGGTATGCAGGGAAGGATGATGAATCCGGAACTAAACTTTACAATTGATATACCGGATCTTGATCCAACTGCAAAAATGAGGGTAGAGAGTGCATTCAACACTCAAGGCAAAGTGCAGAAACAGTTCATGTCACTTCTGGCTTTGGGCAATTTTCTTCCCGACGATCAGAGCGGCATTGCAAACAACTCATCTGTATGGTATTCCAATGCATCAGAAATGTTGAGCAACCAGATCAGCAATATTTTCCACCAGTTGGGTATTCCGGTAGATCTTGGCCTTGACTATCAGCCGGGTGAAAAAGGTTCAAATGATATATTTGATGTTGCCTTATCTACACAGCTGTTCAACAACAGGGTCATAATCAACGGAAATATTGGCAACGACCCTTATGCAACAAGCAACAAGGATGTGATTGGCAACATAGATGTAGAGATAAAGCTTGACAATTCCGGCAATGTCCGTCTGGATCTGTTCTCACATGCTGAAGACAGGTATTCTACCTATTCAGATGCTGAAAACAGCCAGAGAAGCGGTATAGGTATTGTTTACCAGAAAGAGTTCAATACTTTTAAGGAGCTGCTAAAAGGGAAGTCAAAGGCACAGAAGGTCTATATCAAGCAAGAGAAGGAACGGCGGAAGAAAGCCAAGAAAGAGAAAAGGGAGAATCCGGATTAATGGAATTCTCCCTTTTAGTTTACTGCTCACGCAGGGTGCGCCTCCCAGCCTTCCGTTTCACACGGCTTCCAGCGGGCATCTGATGATGCCTTGTTATATTTACTGCTCACGCTAATTGCGCCGAATATGCCGATTAGTGGCAGCCGCCGCAACCGCAAGAAGAGCAGTCTGATGCGCAGCCGTCTCCGCAAGAGTGCTGTACTTTCTCATTGAAAAGGCCGTTTGTAAGCTCGGTCTCTGTCGCCTCTCTGATAGCCTCAACTTTACCTGTAAAGTGAAGTGCAGCACCAGCAAGAGGGTGGTTGAAGTTCATTACAACTGTCTCTTCTTTAACCTCGTCAATTGCACCGTTAAGTCTGTTGCCCTCTGAATCCATCATAGGAAGAACGTTGCCTACAGAAAGAAGACCGTCCTCAATCTTGCCGTCAACCTCAAAAATCTTTTTAGGAAGTTCAACAATTGCATCCTCGTTTACTCTGCCGTAGCCCTCGTCCTCTGAAAGAGTGAACTCAAAAGTGTCACCTACTTTCTTGCCAGCAATGTACTCCTCAAATTTAGGAAGAAGGTAGCCTGTACCAAAGATGAACATCATAGGCTTCTCAGCAGTTACTGTCTCAATCACGTCGCCATCAACTTCCAAAGTATATGATAACGAAACAACTTTGTTTAGATTAATTTCCATATCTGTTTATGTTTTAATTATTATACAAATTTAAAAGCATGCAAATTTGCTTTATTTTTTCCATTATTTCAAATTTTTGCCCCTTACCGGCTTGCCGAATCTGGTAATTTTATATCCTATTGCCGCAATTGCCAAAGAAACAAACGGTGAAAGCAGATTGAAGAAGCAATATGGCAAATATGCCAAGGTTGGGATTCCCAGCACACTGCTTTGCATAGCTGCGCATGAATTCCACGGAACCAGTACAGAAGTTACAGTTGCGGAATCTTCCAATGAGCGGCTCAACAGCTGCGGTTCATATCCCTCTTTCTTGTAAATATCTGCAAACATCTTGCCAGGAAGTATGATTGACATATACTGGTCTGAAAGGGTAAGATTGCTGATGATACAGGTTCCAAGTGTGCTTCCTACAAGTGAAGTGTGCCCTTTTATCATCTTAACCATCTTCTCTGTGATTGCATCAAGGTAGCCGCCTGCCTCCATAACGCCTCCAAATGCACAAACGCACATAATCAGCCAAACAGTATTTAGCATTCCTGCCATGCCGCTGGTTGAAGCCAGCTCTGTAAGCATTGCGCTTTCAGTTGTAATCTCCAATGGCATTGACATTATCTTAAGCGGTGCATAAATGAATGTTTGGATAGAGTCAGCTGCATATGGTGTAATCTGCGCAATGATTTGCGGCTGTACAAATACTGCAATTACAGAACTCACAATTGCAGAGATGAACAATGTAAGGAATGCAGGCATTTTTTTGTAAATCATGAAGATTGTGGCTGCAGGAATCAGCAGCAGCCACAGTGATACATTGAATGTCTGCTCAATCATCGCACACTCTGCAGCAACATCCAGATTGGAAGTTGAAGGAATCATAAATCCGGCAACTGCAAAGATTACAGCACAAATCAATACTGTAGGAATATTGGTAATGAGCATATATTTGATATGCTTGTACAAGTCTACTCCCGATATGCTGGCTGCAAGGTTTGTTGTATCTGAAAGAGGTGAAATCTTGTCACCGAAATATGCTCCGGAGATAATGGCGCCTGCAAGCCATCCGCTGTTGAAACCCATTATCTCACCTGCGCTCAACATTGCAATACCTATAGTGCCGATAGTTGTCCAGGAACTGCCCAATATCAATGAAATCAGTGCAGTAAATATAAAGATTACCAGCAGAAAGATTGACGGGTTAATCAGTTTCAATCCATAATAGATAAGTGTAGGCACTACTCCCGACAGCATCCATGCTGATGTAAGTGCACCAATTGATAGGAGTATGAAGAACACACCTCCCGATTTGCTGAAGTTGTCTGCAATTCCTTCCTCCAGCTTTTCCCAGCTGATACCCAACCTGGTCATGGCAATCAGGGCACCTGTAAGTGCACCTCCCAAAAGTGCAATCTGTGAAGGTCCGCTTGTAAGTTCATCACCAAACAGTATTGAACCTATTACAATGAGTGCTACAAGCACAATCATTGGCAGAAGTGATAATATTAATGATGGCTTTTTCATATTAAATACCGGTAAAGTCTACATTTTCAAAAGCAAGTGATGGAATGAGCCACCTTGAACACGTCCTGGCATCATTTCCTGCAAGTGCAAAATTATTCCACAAAGATACTATATTGCCGCTTATGTTCATTTCTCTTACAGGGAATAATATTTCTCCGTTCTCAAAATAAAATCCTTCAATTCCATAAGAGAAGTCTCCTGTAAGGCCATTACAGTTTCCACCATTGAACCCCGTAACAAGGATTCCATTGCCAAGAATCTTTACCATATCCAAATGGTTAAGGTTCCTGTATTCCGGTGCAAATTCATCCAATGAGAAATATGGAACAGATGCGCTCTCTACAGTAGGGGCACATTCCATCTTGTTTGCAGAGTAGGTGTTGATATAGTATGTTTCAACTACTCCGTTGCGGATGATGTCCATTGGTTTTGTTGCAAGCCCGTCACCGTCAAAGTAGCGGCTTCCGCTCATACCTTTCCAATGAGGATTGTCAATCATGGTCATCTTGTCTGAAAATACTTTCTCACCTTTTTTGTTCATCAAGAAGGAGTTTCTCTGCTGTATATTGCTGCCGTTCAAAGCCTGGAAGATAGGGGATACCAGCCTGCTTGCACAGGTGTTGTCTACAATCATATTCATTTTTCCACCCTCCATCTCTTTTGGGTTGAGCTTGGCCAAAGCCCTCTCAAGTGCTTTTTCACCACAACCCTTATAAGAGAAATCCTTGAAGTGAAGTGCAGATTCATACCACCATCCCTCACTTCTGGCCTTACCGCGTCCTTTTACAGAACATTCTGCGCTTACTGTAAAGTTGCTCTGGAGCATATCACCTTCAAAGCCCTGTGAATCTATCATGTACTGGTACTCAAGCATATCTCCGTATTCAGTGTTTACAGAGACAATTTTCTTATTTTTACCATGAATCTCCTCCATTACCTCAAATGCAATCTCTTTCTTCTTTTGAGGGTCCATCTCAAGGATGTATGGATCATATTGGGCAAGATCATCATCCTCTCCGTGCCAGCAAAGCTCCTTTGGAGGGAGTGTACGGCAATTGTCGGGAGTAAGGTAACAGTTTGTTGCCATGGCCTGTTTTATAAAGAGTTCAAGCTCCTCCTTGTTCAGGCGGTTTGTTGAATAGGCTCCATACCGGCCATTTGAAATTATCTGTATGTAAAGGTTGCGGTCGTTGGCATTCTGCAGGTTCTCCAGGTTGCCGTCAAGGGCTGAGAATGAGTTCTGGATGCCAAAGTTCATTGTAATGCGGCAAGCCTGGGCTCCCAGTTTCATCACTGTGTCCAATGCCCTCTGGGCTGCTTCCACCTCAAACGAGTTGTCTATTTTGTTGGTTCTCATGCTAGTTGCTTCCTCCTACAATCAGTTTTTTTACAAGTATGCTTGGCATCCCGCAAGATACAGGAACGTACTGTCCTTTTCCGCAAGTCCATGTTGCATTCTCCATTCTGGAATTGTTTGCTACGGCTGTAATGTCTTCCAAAGCTTTAGGGCCGTTTCCAATGATGTTGACATCTTTTATTGGCTGTGTAAGTTTGCCCTTCTCAATCAGCCAGCCGCTTTTTACAAAGAAAGTGAAATCCCCTTCTCCAATCTGAACCTGTCCATTGCTGAAGTTGTCTACAAATATCCCCTTCTTCACTTGTGATATAAGCTCCTCTTCGGTGCAGTTGCCGTTCTCCATGTAGGTTGCCCTCATGCGGGGAATTGGCATATATCTGAATGATTCCCTGCGGCCGTTTCCGGTAGGGGATACTCCATAGAATTTTGCACTTATTCTGTCATGCAGATATGAGTTAAGGATTCCGTCCTTTACCAGGTAGGTCTTTTGTCCTGGTATACCTTCATCATCAAATGTACAGCTGCCTCTATTGGCTTTAAGTGTGCCATCATCAACGATGTTTATGTTGCTGTTGCAAACCTGCTGCCCCATCATATCAGAGAAGATTGATGTACCTTTTCTGTTGAAATCTGCCTCAAATGCGTGGCCTACAGCCTCATGAAGGAGTATTCCGCTTCCGCCTGCCCCCATCACTACAGGCATTGCACCACCTTTTGGCTGTGATGCCTCAAACAGGAATGCTGTCTTTGATGTTACTTCTGCTGCAATTTCCTCCATAAGTTCCTCTGTAAGCATCTCAAAACCAATCCTGAAACTTCTTGACACTCCGCTCGTCTCGCTTCTTCCGCTGCCGTCTTCCATCACGCAGTTTGCAACTACGTTTATCATTGGACGCTCATCAGTATAAGCCTCTCCATTTGAGTTGTAGAACAGTACCAATGTGTTGGAATCTGCAATCTTTCCTATCACTTTTACGGTCTTGGAATCCTTGGCAAATATCTTTTCATTGAGCATCTGCAGATAAGGAATCTTGTACTCAATATTTGTATCATCCCAGTTCTTTCCAATAGGATAGAGGTTATCACCTTTCAGAATTCTTGTATCCGGAGTGACATGAAGTGCTGCTGTAGCCTCATCTGCAATCTGTGCTGCTGTCAGGGCCGCCTTCTTCATAAGTGGCATTGTGGTAATCTCGGAATATGCATATCCGGTCTTTTCACCTTTTACTACTCTTATTCCTACACCGTAGTCTATATGTGTGCCTGCTGCATTTACCTCTCCATCCCTCAAAGTAACCTCATTGATTACCGAGTGCTCAAAGAACAGGTCTGCATACTCTCCTCCCTTTGATAGGGCAATTGAAATGAGCTCCTTCAGGTTCTCTTCAGTTACCCCAAAGAAACTCATGTATTTATTATAATTCTGCATTTTCCTTATAGTCATTTTGCCCATTGGGACGACGTCCTAATGGGCAAAAAATAAAAATTACTCTGTTTTTTTAAGAAGGATCTGGTCTACAAGCTCGCCCTTGGAAGCTGTGTATGTGTATTTGATTTTCTTACCCCCTTTGTGGTTGATTTCGCCAACCTTTACCCACTCGTTCTCACCTTCATTGCTTTTTTTCAGGTTGTCGCCAACTGCCCATTTGTATACCTCATATTTTCCTGCAGGAAGCTCAACACCCTCTTTTTTGCCATTGAATATGTATTTTGCTTTGGCATTCTTGCCAGTTGCCTTAAGGTAGCTGTTGCCAAAATAGAATTTGCTGTGGTCAGTCATTGTCTCAAAGCCCCCTTTATGAGCTGGCTCCTCTATAAGGATTCTGTATGGTGCACCCTCCTGAAGGTAGTCTCCAAGTGCAAGGACGTTGTAGTCTGCAAATTTCTGAAGGTTTTCTACTGATACCCATTCACCGGCCTTGTTCTGGCTGTAGTAAGTGTATGGAGTCTCAAATGTTACAGCAAGGGTCTTCTCTCCGCTGTTGTTCCAGAACCATCCCTCGCAGTATCTGCTGCCCATCTTTGAGAAGCAAAGATCCCCTTTTGCAAAGTATGGGTTATCGTTGATGGTAAGGTTAGCAAGAAGCATAAGGTCTTTGTAGAACTTGTCTGAAGATGTTTCGGCAGTGTGAACCCAATAAGTTGCCTGGTGCATGCTCTGTGAGTGCATGTTAAGGAATACATCCACACCTTTCTCCTTCAACAGCCACTGAAGGAATGCCCTCATATTTTTAACCTCTTTGGTTGTAACCTCTTCAGGGTCATCCCAGTTCACCTCCATGTTCACTCCGTTTGAATTTGAACGGCTGTTTCCCTCTACAACTCCGTCGGGATTGGTGAAAGGAAGGATGTAGAACTCTACATTCTCCCTCAATGCATTGGCATAAGGGGTGTCTGATGCAAGCACATCAATCATCCTCTCAAGATGCCAGGTACCTGGAGTCTCGCTGGTGTGTACTCGGCCGTGAATGTAGACAACTTTCTTGTCCTGTTTACCGTTCTTGTTGGTAATGGTAAGCAACGGCATGTTTCTGCCATGCTCGCTGGTTCCAACAGTGCCAAGGTCAACCCAAGGGTTCTTTACCCATTCCTGAATCTTGCCAAGCAGACGGGTGTAAGTATATGGAACATAATATGCTATATATACTTTGTCCTGATTGTATTTCTTAATGATTGTCTTTTCATCAGGAGACTCTGTCTCTGAGAATCGTATCCAGTTCTTGTTGTCGTAGCTGTAGAAAGGCCTTCTGGCGTCAGAATTCTTTACGTTCAGGATAACCTCCTTGTCCTTGACACCCTCCATACAGAAGTAGTACCATCTTGCACTTGGTGCAAGGGTAGGGCGTGCAGGGTTTGCCGGATCAAATCGGCTGTAGAAATCATAGGTATAGCACTCGGTTCCGTTCTTGTTCTCCTGTGAAACAAGTTCAGCTTTCTCCATTGATCCGCACTCAAAATCTGCAGAGAACTTGATCTGCGCTGTTGCAGTTGTGGCAGCAAACAGCGCTGCAATTAAAAACAATCTTTTCATATCTTTTATTTATTATTTGCTATTGTGGCCGCATAGGCAAACAGCGCGAAATCCCCTTTGCAAGGGTCGCCTGGAAATGCCTTGTGCAGGAATTCATTGATTTCCAATGCTGTGGTAATATCTGCGCCGCGTCGTGCAGTAATTCCCATATTCAGGGCACTGCGGTGCACATGAACATCAAGGGGAATTACCAGTGATGCAGGGGAGGTGTTCTTCCACAAGCCAAGGTCCACTATACCGTCATTGCGCACCATCCACCTGCGGAGCATATGAATCTTCTTGTTGGCCGCCTTCGGCTCACTTTTCTGCCCGTAGATTTTTACCCTGAATTCGTCGGGAGTAAGGATTTCCAAAGAATCATTGTGCCGGTAAAACTCTCTTAATCGTCCGCAGATAGCTGCAAAATCACTCCACTTTATGGTCCTGTGAAGGCTTGTGTCCTCATCCCGATAGTTCCCTGCCATCACATAACTGTATGGCTCCCAGTTCATCTCATCAAAAGCCCTCTTGCAGTCACGCACAATCATATCCCTGCGCCCCCAAGCAAGGTGCGCAGCTATAACAGCAGCAATCTCCACATCCCTAAGGGCATATCTTCTTCCCTGCAGATTTGCCCCTTCAACTCCAAGCCCTTCAATGCCTCCTTTACCCTCAATTATCCTGGCAAAATGCTTGGGGAAAATTATGGGATCTCCTGTGAAATACTCCTCTTTATTATACTGTTCCGCCAACTGGCGTATGATATTGAGACTTTGTTCCATATAAAGGCAAAGATACTCAAAAATCCCCTTTCAATTTTATAATATTCAATTTTGAACCCAAACTGTTATCTATCAGATAATTTCCACATGGTGAAAAACCTTTTGTGCGGAATTCATATACAGGTGAAGCAAGTTTTCCCTCCTTATCTATAACAACTGTATTGTTACCGGTAACTGAAATATAATTGCCGTCCTTGCTTACGAACATGCCCATGTAGCTCCATCCCGGAGTTGCGTCAAGAGCATACTCAAATACAGGAGTGTCATTCCCAATCTGGTATTTGATTATTTTCTGGTTACCGTTTTTATCAGCATTAAGCAATACATATATGTATTCTCCGTCATTTGTAATACGTATGCTTACTATATTTTCTTCAAATTCTATAGGCTCCATTGCATGTTTCCTATTCTTTACATCCCTTACTTCAAGAATATTATTTGAAAGATTTTCGTTTTCTATGCTGCAGTACCCTGTTGTATAGGCAAAATAATTTCCATTTCCTGAAATTGCCGACATGTTTAATGGAAAACCTTTTGCTCCTCCTGTAAATATAAGCTTGTTCTCCTTTCCAATCTCATAAAGATATGTGTAGAACATAGGATCTGAAAAGATCAGATAATTTCCATCATCTGAGATGGAGTTGTCCCAAGGTCCGTTAACACTTTTTATTGTCATTGTTTTTTGTGTCTTGAGGTCCATTATAGACATAGGCATCAGCCTTAAGTTCTGGTCTATTTTCTCAATAAGTATCTTCCCGGTGCCAATAAATTTTATTTTTGAAATTATGTCACCCGGTACAAAAGGTCCATATGCCAATTCCCCATTGCTTAAATTGAACACAGAAAATGAAGTATAGTCAGCTGCAGCAAAATAATTTCCGCAATAGCTTGATGTTACCGCTGCTGGAAAAGGTGTCCTTAAATTGTGCTCAATCTCATATACTTTACTGAAATCGTTTGCATTCAGAATCAAAATAGTGCTGTCACCAGCAACAAAAAGATATTTTCCGCATGCGGAGTAGCTTGCAGCATATATTTTATCCAATGATAGTGCAAGGCCGTCTGTCTTGTAATATACTCTGCCCTTTAGCTTATCTGCATCATGATACTCGTCACTAACATTCTTAAGGAGCTCTTTCGCCTCTTTGTAATTGCCTTTATCATATTCATTTGATGCCAGTATTGCATAATATGCCCACCGGTAGAATTGTGGGTCTGATACAACTCTGCTTTCCTCAATAGGGGTGTTGAAAGGTGAAGTTTCCCTATAATGCTCCACAATTTCTTCCGGGGTATTTATCTTCCATATTTTCAACGGATTGAACAGAATGCTGGTTGCCATGAATTTACCGTTTGGAGAAAGGGCCATCTCCTGGGTCCTCCGTTCATTCTCAATAGCAAATGGCATTTTGGTCCAATTTGAAGTCTCAATAAAGTATATATAGCTGTCCCAGCAGCTTACTGCAAGTATTGAGTCGTTCAGAATGAATTTTGCTGAAACCACCTTGCCAGGGAACTTTACAGGTTCGCAAACCGGATTTCCATTGGAGGAATCAATTACCCTTAAAGTTGAATCAGCAGATGTGCTGGCAATCCATTTTCCCCCTTTTGAGAAATTCAGTTCAGATATCAAACCATTATGTGCAGCATCCTTTGAATTTCTTCCCGACAATAATTTGCCCGTTTCAGTATCCCATATGCTGATTCTATGGCTATATGTATATGAAGCAATAATTTTTCCGTCATTGCTCAAGCTGATGCCGGCAACTCCGGTTCCGGAATTCTTCATCTTCTTGAGAATGCTGCCTGAAGCTGCATCCCATTTGATTATGCTTCCGTCATTAGATGCTGAATAGATATATTTGCCGCACGGTGAATACTTTACATCATTTACTTTTGCCGAATGCCCTTTCAGATAAATTGGACTGTTTCCGTTTTTGATGTCCCAGCGGTGGATTGTCCAGTCAATGCCTGAAGTCACAAGATAATTTCCGCATGGGCTGAATTCCATATCCAATATCTGTTTTGTGTGCTTTATATCAATTGGCAACGCATTTCCGGTCTTTACATCCCAAAGGTTTACCTTATTGTCATTTCCGGCCAATGATGCCAGTATTTTACTGTCGGGAGAAAACATTACTTTCTCCACAACCTTCCTGTCATGTACCAAAGGCTTTCCAATTATCTCTCCTGTAGCAACATCCCATATCTTTGCCGTGCTGTCATTTGCACATGTAGCTGCCATTGAATTGTCACTTGAAATGTCAATACATAGGATATTTCCATCATGGCTCATTGAATATTCCTTATTCAGTCCACTTTCAATATATATGCTGTTGTTGCTGTTTGTAGCAAAAATGCTCAAATTGCTGTTGCCTTCCGGAATACTTATGCAGCTGTTGTCCACTTCAATTATAAGTTTTCCATTATTTGCATCATATATTAAAATTGTACCTCTTTTCTTTGTTGATTGGCCGTAGATGTATTTTCCGTCTGCTGAAAATTTAGGCATCAAAACATTGTTCAGCTCAAATCTGAGGCTTCTTGAATTAACATCAATTGCAAAGTTGTTTGATTTCTTGTCATTGATTACAATCATATTTCCCCCAGGAGAAAGTGAAGCATGATACTTGTGGCCCCTTGATTCAAAGAGTTTGGCATTTCTCTCCAAATCCCACACTTGCGCATTTTCATTTCCATGTACCAATATTCTCTTTCCATTTTTGCTCAATTGGAATCTGTGGGTAGTATTATTTTCAAAATCATAATCAGTTATCTTGTTTTCCTTAAGATAAATGCATTTTAGTTTATTGTCGTTGAGCAAAACATACAGCATTGATCCGCATGGCGAATATTCACACTGCACCACTTTGTTGTCAGTCAATGTTATCATTGCAGAGACCTTATTTGTAAGGATGTCCCACTCCTCAATATGGTTGTCACTGCATATTGCAACCCTGTCTGATTGTGGAGAAAAACAGAATGATTTTGGATTTATCTCTTCAGGCATTTCCTTGTTTACCCTCTGTCCGGTACTTGAGTCAAAAATGTAAAGCTGTGATAGCTCACTTCCAATAAAGTTCACAGCACCAATATATTTTCCGTCATTTGTAAATTTTACTCCCGACGGATATCCTGTCATCTCAATCTTCATTGATGTATTATTGCAGCTGTAATATATATGCTGCAGCAGATTAAGCGCCTGCTGATTTAAAGAATCTTCTGAATTTTTAAAATCAGTATTGAGAACTAGAAGCAGATGCTTTACCGCATCTGTTGTATTGTGGTGGGAAATCTGGTATTTTGCTTCTTCAATGTGATATTTGTATCTGTAGAAATCTGAAGAGTCTTTTTGCTGTGCCAAAAGATTACAGCAGATTGTGGATGCAAGGATAAGGAGCAATTGTCTCATAATCTAAATTTTTGAATAAATATAGTAAAAAATTGCATTACAAAGAGTGTTCCAATTAAATCTAAATATATATTATTACTTGCTTTTGAAAGATAAATTTGTTAAATTTGATACTTTAAAAATCACTTAAAAACTACTATTATGAAAAAAATTATCAGAAATTCAGCTTTGATGATTGCAGCAGTTTTTATGCTTTCATCATGTATCGGTTCTTTCCAGCTAACCAACAAGGTTAAAGATTGGAATGAGAGCCTTGGTGACAAATTCATCAACGAGGTTGTATTCCTTGCATTCCATATTGTTCCTGTATATGAGATCTGTATGTTTGCAGACGGTATTGTTTTCAACTCTGTTGAGTTCTGGACAGGCGAGAGACTTGTTGCTAGCGCAGGTGAGAGACAGATGATCAGAAACAGCTTTGGTAAAGATGTAGAGATTAAAACCCTTAAAGACGGATATATGTTCTCGGACGGCAACTCATCAATGAAAGTCCTTTACGATTCAGAAAATAAAACATGGAGAGTGGAGGCAGGTGAGAATTCTTCAGACCTTATTAAGTTTGTAGACGACAATAACGCACAGCTGTTCCTTGCAAACGGTGAGGTTATGGACATTACTCTTGATGAGGCAGGTGTTGAGATGGCTAAAGCTCATATCAACAACACTCTTTCAATGGGCAAATAACTAAATTTCAAAATATTTTAAAAGCCGGAGTACAAAACTTCGGCTTTTTTTTGTAAATTTGTGAGAAACCTTCTTTCTGATTATAAAATCTATAAATACCTAAAATCAGCTGTTATGAAAAGATTTATCCTTTTAACATTGTTGATTCCTCTCTTTTTCATTTCATGTGAGAAAGAAGAAGATCCTGTTCTTACCGTTTCAGGTGAATCAATCAGTGCTCCTGCAACGGGCAGCAGTACAACTTTTCAATTGTTTTCAAATAATCCTTGGACGGTTTCTGCACCAGGATGGTGTACTGTTTCGCCGTCGGGAGGAGATGGCACTTCCGGTGAAGTACAAGTAAATGTAACTGTGAAAGAGAACGATACTTATGAAGACCGTTCAGCAGACATTACTTTTGTTTCCGGAGAACTTACTAAAACTGTTAAAGTAAGCCAGGCCGCCAATAAAGGTGTAGTTCTTCCAAAGGATGAGTACAAAGTTTCCAGTGAGGCACAGCAGCTTGAAGTTACAGTTAAGGCCAACGTGGAATATAAAGTTGAAATAGATGTTGACTGGATTAAGCAGGCTGGCACCAAAGCGCTGGAGACAACAACATTCCTGTTTGATATTGAGCCTAATGACAGCTTTGACCCAAGACAGGCTATAATCAATATCATAGATGAAGAGATGAATGATACCTTGTCAATTGAGATTGAGCAGGTTCAACAGGATGCAATATTTGTTTCTCCAACAGAGTTCAGCCTTACATGTTTGGAGCATACACTGGAGCTTGAGGTACAGACGAATGTAGATCTTGAAGTTGCAATACCTGAAAGTGCAAAGGGCTGGGTATCAGTGGATGTATTTAGAAGCCCAAAACAACCAAAAACAACCAGAAATAACCATTTGTAAACCTTTAATTATCAATACATTCTAAAATTTAACACTTTCAGGCTGCTTTTTGATGGTTCCCAAATTTCCACATATTTTTGAGACATATTTCTGACGT
>CALCHD010000023.1 GCA_937901105.1 uncultured Bacteroidales bacterium
TGTTGCTGTGGATGTTGCTACTGCATTGAGCAAATAATTTCTGTCAAAGGAATATTCTTCCCGATGAATTGTCGGGAAAAAGATATGAAAGGTGGTCTTGCGGCCACCTTTTTTTGTGCCTTCCTACTTTTCCCCTCCCTTTTCCCTCCCTTTCCCCTCCCTTCCCAAGACGATGGCACACCAGAGTTGCCCTGCAGGCCCTCCAAAGGCGGTCTTGTGTGCCATCCGTAACATTTCTTTGGGAGTGGAGCAGGGAATATGCCCTGGAGGTATGTTTGGAGAGGGTTGGGTGTGCCATTGTCTTGGCGGGAGGGGAGGCCTTTGGGATGTGAGGGCAGGCCTGGCAATTCGTGCACGTTCCTGCAATTCACCGTGGGCGGCAACTTAGACTGGAAGTGTCTGTATAAGGGGGTATTGCCCACGATGCAACAAATTTGTTCTGTCGTGGGCGCAACCATCCCCTGCAGGGTATTGTAGAGGCAGGTGTTGCCCACGGTGATTTGCATGAGGTTTTGGGAACTATTGTTTATTGATGTGCAGGGGGGTATTATTAGCTGCAAGAGACGGTTGCTTTAGTTTTGTTTATGAAGGGGTGATGTAGAGATACATTACCCCATAACTTTAATCTTGTGTTTTACGTATTGTTCATTTAAAGGCTCGTCGTAATCAATGCATACTAGAGTGATGTCGTGTTCTTTACACAATCTTTTTTTTCTTGAATCATGCTCTACTCTAATCTTAAATTGTTCTTCTCCTCCCCAATGTTCTATAGGTTGATAATGTTGTATGCCTTGGTATTCAAATGCAAGCTTTTTATTTGGTAGGAATATATCTAGTTCTAGCCGGTCTAACCATAGAGGACGATGGTGTCTTATGATTTCTTCGTTGGGATATATATTTTTTACAATGTCATATAAGATACCTTCACTGATCCATCCTTCTCCAATGTGTTTATATCCAAACTTTTCTCTTACAAAATTTTCAATTTCTCTTTCGTGAGGTGGTTGAGATGGTAACGAAAAATCAGTGTCAAAAATAGTGAAGTGTTTGCTATTTAATTCTTCATAATAGTTTTTCATTTGTGTATAAATACTATGTTGACAGTGATTTGGCAAGACAGTATGCCTATATGTGTCAATACCAAGCCGATAGTATTCTTCTTTTACATACCAGCCATATTTATTCATAAAAATACCATTCCTGCCAAAATCTTTTTCTGGGATAACATTGTTACATCTGAAACAGATGTTCTTTTTAAATTTAAGAAAATCAACAACAAGATTATTGCCCCAATATTGTGAGCGTTCTGAAATATCAAGTGGGAAAGCCTCTGCTCCTAGTGGATATGAGCGTGGTCCTTCATATTTTATGTTGGATGGAAGTTGTCGGAGTGCTATATAATTATATATTGCATCCTTTTGGCATTCGCAAAAATAAATCTCACTATCTATATCCTCTGAAAAACCGAAAAAAGCTCCGTTTGATGGATAATGGACAAAGGATAGTGGTAAATTCTCATAAGAAATGATACTGTCGTGTTTGAATAACTCCCAATAAGCACCAGAGAACTTTTCTAATAAATCTGCATAATAAGGGGTGTTAATCTTTTCCCCAAATATTGTGATGCTACAAGATTTCCAATTGATGGTTTTATTTATGAGGTAAACAATTGTGTTCTTATGGTATAGAAATTCTTTAATGTTGTTTACAAGTATCCGGTGAATTCCATTCTTAAATGTATAATTAGGCAGTCCCTTCATGAGCTCAGTGGAATTCTGATAGAATGGAGACTTGGACTTCCCTAAAGATATTTCAAGGATATGCGTTTTGCCTATTTTAATAGAACTCATAGGGCGTGTTTTGCTTTAGAATTCATCCCAAAGAGATTTCTTTTTGTGGCTTGTTGTCATAAGCCTTTGATAAATAATATCTCTGCAGCATATCAGGTATTTGCCTAAAGCATCAGATTTCCAAGAGCGTTCTCTGTAAACATTCTTACTTGAAATTCTTATTTTTAGGATGCCATACTGAGCTATGTCTTTTAAATCGTTTTCGCTTAAAGAATAGACAGAAGAATAATAGTCTCGTTTATATGATGTTGATGAGCCGTATGATGGCATGTTGATTTCACCTATATGGAGATTGTTAATGGGTAAATAAAGTGTTTCATTGTTTCCAAGTTTTAATAAAACGACTCCATTATCAGGGATATAGTAGAAGGAACTTACTAATAATAGCCAATCAATTTCCTCAGTATAAGGATTTTGGTATGCTTTTAGGCCAATTGAATAATTGGCGCCTTCTATATTTACAGATTTTGTTTCAGACATGACCTGCCTATCTCCATTACGCTCAATTCTATCAACAGAAATCATTAATGTTGAGCAAGAACTCAAGGAAAGGATTAGCATAAAACTTACTAAAAAAAGATTCTTCATAGTGACATAGTTAATTGACCAAAGTTAATAATTAAAACGTCTGGACTTAAGATTATTTAACTTAATTTTGGAGGAAAATAGATTGAGCTTATGAGTAGGAATATCTATACAACAGAAAAATTTATTCAAAGGGCAAAGCAAGTTTTTGGGGATCTATATGATTATTCCGATACTCATTATGTTTCTTATAATAAAAAGGTGCTCATAAATTGTCCTAAACATGGCGCATTTGAAAAATCTCCTTCTCACCATTTACAAGGTCAGGGTTGTCCAGAATGTGCTGGCCGAAAAAGATATAATAGCGATTCATTCATTTTAAAGGCCAAAAAAATTCATGGTGAAAAATATATTTACGGGAGGGTGCGTTATGAAAATATAAACACAAAGGTGGCTATAATTTGTCCAGAACATGGGGAATTTATGCAGCTGCCGCATGATCATTTAAGTGGAAAAGGATGCCCTGTGTGTGCAGCTCAAAATCGAGGTCTAAAAAAGAGGCGGAGGTTTGCGGATTTATTTGTTGAAAGGGCAGAAAAAATGCATGGGAATAAGTATGATTATTCTAAAGCAATAATTGATGGAGCAGATAATAACATATGCATTATTTGCCCTATTCATGGCGAATTTTACCAAAGCGCAAATAATCATTTACATGGGAAAGGCTGTCCGAAGTGCGCAAAAGTATTTATGAATACTCATTATTTTATAGATAAAGCAAAAGAGGTTCATGGTGATAAATATGAGTATGATAAAGTCGTTTATGTCAATGCCCATAGAAATATTATAATAGGATGTTCAATTCATGGCGAATTTAGACAAACACCTAATAGGCATTTGCAAGGAGGAGGATGCCCTCAATGTGGATTGGATAGTTTAAGTCAAAAATTTAGAAAATCCATAGATGCTTTTATAGCGGAGGCAAAATTAATTCATGGTGATAAGTATGATTACTCGAAGGTGATATATATAAACAATAGAAGAAAGATTGAAATAATATGTCCACTTCATGGTAGCTTTAGACAAGTTGCTGGGTCTCATTTGGCAGGAATGGGGTGCCCAAAATGTAGCGAATCTCATCTAGAACGTGAGATTAGGCTTGCGCTTGAAAGCCATTCTGTAAAATATGTATATGAAAAACGATTTAAGTGGTTAGGGTTAATGACTCTAGATTTCTATCTCCCAGAATATAACGTTGCAATTGAGTGTCAAGGGGTACAACATTTCGAGGATGCAAATTTTACTGGAGTCTGGAAGAAATTTGATTTTGAGGCACAGATTAAGAGGGATATACGAAAACAACAATTATGTAAAGTCCATGGTGTGAAATTATATTATTATGCAGAACGACACAGAGACAGTTTCCTTGGGGATAAAGTATTCAGCTCTCCTGCTGATATGCTGTCTGAAATATTTAGGTTATGAGTATAATAAACAAGCTACATGGTTCGTCAATCTTAACGTAACTTAAAAACTGTTTTAATTCAATAGTAATAGAGGCATGTTTAAAGGAATTTGATGATGTATAAAAATCTATTTTTGCGCCTTGCTGGGGACCACTTCTTGAAAAATCGGCCCTATAGCTATCTGTAGACCATAATCCCATGGTATGACCGACACAATGGACCGTGTGCTGCTCAGAGGCCTTCGCTAGAACATTGTTAGACGCTCAGTTCGCAGGTTCTTCATCAGTTCCTGCTCACGTTGAGATGATGGGTTTCCTAGGTATCGGTAACAACCCAATGGTAGGTGCTACTGTAGCTGTTGCTGTGGATGTTGCTACTGCATTGAGCAAATAATTTCTGTCAAAGGAATATCCTTCCCGATGAGTTGTCGGGAAAACATACAGATCCCTGTAACTTTTGCGGTTGCAGGGATTTTTTTGTGGAGGAGAGTTTCTTAGGTGCAGGGGTGTTTTAAGGTATTAACTATTTAAAAGAAAAATTGTTATATTTGTAAAAATCCTGATTAATGAAATTGATTGAGAGAAATATGCAAACTATTATTGCTTTGTGCAAGATGTACAAGGTGAATAAACTGTTTGTGTTTGGCTCAATCCTTACTGAGAGATTCAATAAGGAGAGTGACATAGATCTGGTTGTTGATTTCAATAAAGAGGATATCACAGATTACTTTGACAATTATTACAATCTGAAAGATTCCTTGCAGGAGGTTTTGGGGAGGGACGTAGATTTGCTTGAGGAGCAGGCTATAAAGAACCCATATTTGAGAAAGAGTGTTGATTCTTCTAAAATGCTTATTTATGGATGATGTGGTAAAGAAATCATTGCATGATATTTTAACTGCAATTGAGGAAGTGGAAAGCTTTTTTGGCGATAAACCAAAATTGTTTGAGGAGTTTTGTGGGAACATCTGCTTAAAAAGGGCCATAGAGCGTAATGTTGAAATTATTGGAGAGGCAATGAACCGTATTCTTAAGATTGATAAGGATATTGCCATCACAAATTCCAGAAGAATAGTAGATGCAAGGAATTATATCATTCATGGTTATGACAGCCTTTCTCCCGATATCCTTTGGAGCATGGTCATCAATCATTTTCCTAGGTTAAAAGAAGAAGTGGAGAGTCTTTTGGATTAGTTCATTGTGCTATAATTCCCACTTTTGCGCCTTATATGCCGCCACTTTTTTGAGATGGTCCCAAAATTTGCCAAAAGAGTGCATGGAGCAGGTGTTTTGTCTTCTCTTCAGATTATAGGAGGAAATTGCTAATTTTGCCGCATGAAAACAGAAGTTAATCCGCAAGATACCGCCAGGGCTGAGGCATTCCAGATGTGGATGACCTCCCCAATGCCCATGGTTACCCTCACAAAAACCTTCAATGTAGGCAAGCTGGTTAAGGCAAGCAAAAAGCAAGGAGTAAAATTCAATGCCCTCCTGTGCTGGTGCATTGGAAAGGCAGCATCCCAGGTAAAGGAGTTCTACCTTCTTCCTGACAAAGGCAAGTTGTACAAGTATGACAGCATGGCTATCAATGTGATTGTTAACAACTGCAAGGGAGGAATCAATTCATGCGATATCCCTTTTACCGGTGATCTGAAGGAGTTTGTTGAGGCATACCATACCCTTACAGCGCAGGCGGCAGCAGAGTGCAAAAGCACTTTCCTTGAGGATTATATGATTGTTGGAACCTCTGCAATGGTTCAGACAGAGCTGGACTGTATTGTAAACCAGTACACAGACATGTTCAATAATCCAATGGTAATGTGGGGCAAATACCGCAAGGGCTGGTTCAAGACCACCCTTCCAATCTCTTTCCAGTTCCATCACTCCCAGATGGACGGCGGTCACGGAGCCATGTTCCTGGAACTTCTGCAGAGGGAGATATGCAAATTGGGCTGTTGACACACCTCGCCCTGCTCACTTCTGCTCCCGACAGAGATTTGCATAAGACAGTTCTTGCCGGGAACCCATATCAAGAGCCTATATCGGGAGCCCATTAAGATTTTTTGTATCTTTGGAGCAGATATGAAAACACATATAACAAACAGGGAAATCTGGGGCATAGCACTTCCAATTATGCTGGGGAACATGGCCCAGACCATCATCAATTTTACGGATACTGCATTTTTGGGCCATTTGGGGGTAATTGCTTTGGGGGCTTCCATGTTGGCCGGACTGTTCTATTTTGTGTTCACAACTGTGGCGGCAGGTTTTGCTGTGGGTATCCAGATTATTGTGGCACGCCGTTTTGGTGAGAAAAATTACGGGAGGATTGGAATCATCTTTGAGCACGGGGCAATATTTGTAACGTTGCTGGGTATGGCCCTGTTTTCAATACTTTATTTTTTCTCAGACCAGCTGCTGTTGAGGCTTATAGATTCGCCCAATATTTATGAGGCCTCCCTGGATTACATAAAATACCGGCAGTTTGGAATTGCCTTTGTGTGCTTCAACTTCCTTTACAGGGCTTTATACGTTGGGTTGTCCAATACAAAGGTAATCACATATTCCACTGTAATCATGGCGG
>CALCHD010000024.1 GCA_937901105.1 uncultured Bacteroidales bacterium
ATGGAATTTGTTATTATTACGGATGATGTGGAAGCAGCGAATAAAATATTGCCGGGAATTCCTGCGTATCATGGTACTTTGGATCAGGATTACATTCGTGTAAAAAATGCAAAATATTTATTGTTGTCTAATTCTTCTTTTGCTTTTTTTCCTGCATTTACCAGCGAAACAGTAAGAGAAATTGTGGCTCCAAAATATTGGGCCAGACACAATGTTTCTGATGGTTACTGGGCATCCGAACAGAATATATACACAGGATGGTCTCTACGGGAAGGATAGCGGTATCCTGCACAGGAAACAAATATGTATATCACGACCCGTGTGAACTTGGCAGGGGTGCAAATATATATGATGAGCCAAGAAGTGTCCTAAAACAGATTGGCACTTTGGCTGAAGCGGGGAAGAATGGGAAGGAGAGTATCTGCTGTGGCGGAAGTGTGGGCAGCATCAGCCTTGGTTTTGACAAGCGTAGAGCCATAACCGAAAATTCATTGGCAAACCTTATGGTGGCATCACCTGATGTGATAGTGACAGCGTGCCCGCTATGTAAAACTACTTTCGGACGGTATGCTTCATCCCCTGTAAAGGATATTGCCGAGGTTGTGGCTGAAATGAAAGTGAAACAATAATTAAAAAAATAATGATATGAGCTTTAAATCTACACAATATACATTGGTCTGCTGTGCAGACGGTCATCGTATAGAGGATCAGGGATGGACATTGGCAGATCCTGCATGCCCCACCCCCAGTCTGGTAAGGGCGGACTATGAGAATAAGCAGTTTAAACCGCGGGAGGAGCTGGATGGCCTGTACAGATATGCAGACTGGCTTCCAATAAGGCGTACCTTGAAAGGTTCCTGCCCTCCGGTTACCTATAAAAGCAAGGCCCTTGCCGGGGAATTAGGGCTGGAAAACCTGTACATAACATTTTCTGGATACTGGCCCCAGATTTCCGCACGAATGGCCACCTGCTCCTTTAAGGAGACCGAGGCGTATTCTGTTTGCGGCAGACTGCCTGAAAATAATGAAAGAATATTAGTTGTGGCATCTGCTGGAAATACCGCACGTGCCTTTGCAAAGGTTTGTTCAGATAACAATATTCCTCTGCTTATCTCCATTCCGGAGGACAATATAGATGCCTTATGGTTTGCGTCTCCTTTGAACAGCTGTGTAAAGGTGATTGCATCACCTAAAGGCTCTGATTACTATGATGCAATAGCCTTGGCAGACAAAGTGTGCACGGATCCCCGTTTTATGGCCGAAGGCGGTGCAAAGAACGTTGCGCGCAGAGATGGCATGGGAACTACCCTCCTTTCAGCGGTTGAGGCTATTGGCAGAATACCGGATGCATATTTCCAGGCAATAGGTAGCGGTACAGGAACTATTGCGGCCTGGGAGAACAACTTGAGGCTTATTGGAGACGGAAGGTTCGGGTCTCATAAGATGCGTCTCTATCCTTCGCAGAATGCCCCTTTTACGGTAATGTATGATTCATGGAAGGAGCATTCACGCGCTTTGGTTGAATTGTCTCCCGATGATGCCAGAAAAGCGGCAGAGGAGATAAAGGCAAAAGTCCTGTCCAACAGGAAACCTCCTTATTCATTGGCTGGAGGTCTTTTTGATGCGATGGAGGATGCAGGTGGAGATATATTCAAGGTTACCAATGATGAACTGGATGAGTGGAAAGAGAAATTCCACAAGCTTGAGGGGATAGATATCCACAATGCTTCGGCGGTTGCTGTGGCATCTTTGGCGCAGGCCGTTGCAGATGGGGCAGTGAAGAGGGATGAGGTTATTATGCTGAACATAACCGGCGGAGGAGAGCAGCTTGCAAAAACAGAACAAGATGCAGTTTATGTAAAACCACATCTTGTGCTTGATCCCGATCTTCCTGCACAGGACATTATAAATGCCGTAGCGGAACTGTTCTAGAACTTCTGCTCTGGTATTGTCATATTGGCGCACAGCTTTTCCAGGGTCTCCAGGAAGCTGTGCAGCTCATTTTCAGGAATCCCTTCAAGCATTTTGTTGAGGATTGAAATACCTTTTGTCTTGGCATCATCCCTTAAGGTAAAAGCCTTATCTGTAAGGATAATGGTGTTTGACCTCCTGTCGTTAGGATTCTGCTGCCTTACAACAAAACCTTTGCGTTCAATGGCATCCACCAGCTTGGTGATTGAGTTCTTGTCTTTCTGCATCTGGTCTGCAAGATCCTGCTGTGATAGCGGACCCTGATTCCATAGAAGGTCAATCAGCAGAAACTGTTCAGGTGTGAGGTCTATCTTCTGCTGTTTCAGCATTGCGGCAGTATATTGTTTAAGCCTGCATCCTGCTATGTTTATGTCTACGGCAATTCTTTTGGATAGTAGCATAGGTTTACAGTAGTATTAGGTTACTGCAAATTTAATAAAAACCTTACTACATTCATACTATCTTTTTGCAAAGAACCAGTCAGCCGCAAAAGAGCCAGGTCCCAGAATATACATCAGAATAAAGATAAACAAATACAGCAGTGCAAGCTCTTTGGAAGAGAACGGGTCTTTGGCGTGAATTACAAAGGCGGCCATGCACATTGTGAATATCATTGGCAACATAGATAATCTGTATAGAAATCCTGTGATGAATCCCATTGTGCAGAATACTTCAGCAAATATGGCAAGGCAAAGCGAGAGTCTGCTGCCCATTCCCATTACACTGGGAAATGAATTTGAAAGCATAGTGAATCCTGCGAGTTTCTGCAGTCCATGTGAGATGAACATAGCTCCGAATACCAATCTTGCCAATAAAAGAGTTGTAGACAGCATCACGCTGTTGTAAGTTGGGAAAAGAAAGTTCTGTATCATAGCCTATAAATTTTCCATATAACAAGCCTGAACCTCCATTTGTTTTCCAGATATCCCCATATAAGGACCCAATAGCGTAAATTTACTTAATTTACGCTTTTTGTAAGGCAGTAATTTACCCCTTTTACGCATAAAGGCTCCCTAGTTTTATACTTTGGCCTGAAAAAATTATGGGAGGGTCGGTTAGATGAAAAGTAGTGTGTTTTGTTTTCTTCTTTGTGGAATAATAGTGGGCTGCAGCAGTCAAAAAGAGTTGGATATCCCAGTTCCTCCTCAAGAAGAGGAGCAGGAGAAATATATTCCGGTTGAAAAGCTTGTTTTCAGGCTTAATGGTGAGCTGTATGAGTGTGGTGAGGGTAACTCTTCAGATACGGCCAGAATTTACGAGGAGGGCTTGAGGACGCTGGAAATTGCAGGGTGTTTGCCATTGGAGGCAGCTGCACCTGTAATTGAGGCTGTGAATTTCTATAGAGATGTATATTCTTTCAATTATGCAGGCGATTCAATATATGTTCTGGGTGGCAGTTCTGCCCTTCCCAAGAATCATTATATCTGTGCAGTAGGGGATGGATTTCAGGCTCTGGCTGGGAAACGGATTCCTTCGTCAGGCGGCCAGGGGGCCAGCATCCCTCAAGTCCGGTTCTATAACTATGTCAACCGCAGCTATGATGAAACAACAATAGACAGGGGCAGCGGTCCTGTAACGGTTAAATGGAGCGATTTGGGGCGGCAACGTCTCTACCGCATTGAGGTTACAGTCTCCGCAGCTGCACCTCAAGGGGAAAAGGAAACGAAAAAGTTTTCTCTCCCCTTTTATGAACTTGAGAACAGTGTAGAGATATTGAATTTGCAGGATGGAGCAATAACAGTGTTCCCGGGTGATACAATTTGTCTCAACAAGCTGGTAAATGCGCCTGCTGAGTTTACCCAGTGCGAGTGGGTTAAGGGGAATGCCACTGCAAGGTTCAATCAGCTGAACGGAGATGAGGTAGAGCGGGTGTATAAGGATAACCTGGGAAATCCCCTTCAGACGGAAGAGGGTATGCGGTTTACAGATTCAATGGTACATTTGGACAGGGATGGGAAGTTGTGGGTGGATTCACATTGGAATTCCAATGATGCGGCATCCAATGGAGGGGCCGTCTACGCAACAATCCCCATTTGTGTGATTATGATGCCCCATGGCAGCAGCCAGTCATCTGAATTCAGCAGGGATTTCATTTTTCCCGACAGTACACGCCACCATGCAGTCCCCACCCCATTTTTCTGCAATGCACAGATAAATATAATCTATTGAATGCTGAAATTTTCTAACTTTGAGAATATCTTAAAATTGAAAGTTTATGAAAAAGGTAATTTTGGTTTTGATATGTATACTTGCAATAATATCTTGCTCAAAGAATAATGAAGTTGCGGCTCCGTATATTTCAGTGACTGAAAGTGTATTTGAAGTTTCAGCATACGGTGAAAAAGTTTCCGTATCAGTAATGTCCAATGTTTCCTGGACTGTTTTTGCAGACAGTTGGATGGAGTTGAAGTGTCAGAAGAAAGGTGATGAAACAACAGTCACAGTTACTGTGCAGGAAAATGAGTCAGACAAAGAGAGGTTGGGGTTTCTTTCATTTGAGGCATCCGGTATAACTGAAAAGGTTCAGATCCGTCAAGGTGTAAAAGAGGCAGTTTATACGCCATATTCTGAATATTATGCACAGTGGGATGCTGTAGAACTGAAAGTGCCTGTAAAGATTATTGGCGGTGGATCGTGTACAGTGCAGGTTCCAGAATCTGCTAGCGACTGGATATCAATAGTGTCAGGTGAAAATACGAATGGAAAGGAGCTTTTGTTCAATCTGGAGCCAAACAATTCAGAGGAAGTCCGTAGCGTAGAAGTGAAGCTTGTGGGCAATAATGGCATGAGTGAATCTTTTGTGAAGATAATCCAAGGTGCA
>CALCHD010000025.1 GCA_937901105.1 uncultured Bacteroidales bacterium
TTTGCGGGCTGCAAAGGTAGACATTATTTCTTATCCTGCAAACTTTTCAGGCTACTTTTTAGAGGAAAAACTCCCCCTCGCATATCAACCTTCTTAACATCAGTGCGTTGTATTGTAAAATATTTTTTAGCCTCCCATTTTAGGATTTGTCGGGAAAAAGATTTACCTTTGAAAGTTATATATAAATATAGTGAGAGCAGAAGCAAGATGGATAAGAAAGTAATTATAATTCCAACCTACAACGAGAAAGAAAACATTGAAAAAATAATAAGAAAGGTGTTCACTTTGCCAGAAGGGTTCCACATTCTTGTAATTGATGACGGGTCACCTGACGGTACTGCAGACATTGTAAAGGGACTGCAGAAGGAATTCCCGCAGAGTCTGCATATTGTGGAGCGCAAAGGCAAGCTTGGACTGGGCACAGCTTATATAAAAGGTTTCAACTGGGCACTTGAGAACGGATATGACTACATCTTTGAGATGGATGCAGACTTCTCCCATAACCCCGATGACCTCCCTAAACTATATAATGCATGCGCCAAGGAGGGTGCCGGCCTGGCAATAGGATCGAGATACTGCAAGGGAATCAGCGTTGTGAACTGGCCTATAGGGCGAGTTATCATGTCATATTACGCATCCACTTACGTGAGGACAGTGCTTGGGATGAAGGTGTATGACTGTACTGCCGGCTTCAAGTGCTACACCAGGGAGGTGCTTTCAAACATAGATCTTGAGAAGATTCAGATGAAGGGGTACGGATTCCAGATTGAGATGAAATACAACGCATACAAGCTGGGCTACAAGATTACCGAGGTACCTATTATATTTATAGACAGGACCGAGGGTACATCAAAAATGTCATCGGGAATATTCGGAGAGGCTTTCTGGGGCGTTCTTAAGATGAAATTCCGCAAAATCACACCAAAAAAGAGATAACGGTTATGCTTACACTTGTTAAAAACGGTATAATTGTAGATTCAGGGCTATCTTTTGCAGGTAGCCTTTTGATTAATGGAGAGAAAATAGAGAAAATCTTCAGAGCAGACAGCTATCCTACCCATAAGGAGTATATGGATGCTGTAGATGCACAGTCTGCAGAGAAGGTGATTGACGCATCCGGGCTGCACATCCTTCCTGGAGTGATTGACGACCAGGTTCATTTCCGCGAGCCCGGCAACACACAGAAGGCAACCATTGCCAGCGAGAGTGCCGCTGCAGTACTGGGCGGTGTAACCAGCTTTATGGATATGCCCAACAATAACCCGCCTGCTGCTACTATGGAGGCCCTCAACGGCAAATTCAACATTGCCAAAGAGACATCATATGCAAACTACTCGTTCTACCTTGGTGCAACCAATGAAAATATTGGGGAGATAAAAACCCTTGACAAGAGCCGCATCTGCGGAGTAAAGGTGTTCATGGGTTCATCAACCGGCAACATGCTGGTGAACGATGAAAATACCCTTGAGGAGATTTTCAGCAAGTCACCGGTGCTTATTGCCACCCACTGCGAGCAGGAGGAGACAATCAAGGCCAACATGGCGGCATATACACAGCAGTACGGTGAGGAGATCCCGTTTGAGATGCACTACAAGATCCGCAGCCGCGAGGCCTGCATTGAGTGCACCAGAAGGGCATTGGACCTTGCAGTAAGGAACAAGAGCAAGCTGCACATCCTTCACATAAGCACTGCAGAGGAAATTGAAATGATCAGGGAGGCACGCAAGGAGAACCCGCTTATCCAGGGAGAGGTTTGTGTCCACTACATGTGGTTCAACTGCACAGACTACGCAACATACGGCAGTAAGATAAAATGCAACCCTGCAATTAAGGAGCCTTCAGACATGGAGGCAATACGGAAAGCCGTAAAGGAGGGAATCATCACCGTTGTGGCAACCGACCACGCCCCTCACCTGAAAGAGGAGAAGGCAAACAGCTACGCCAAGGCCCCAAGCGGCATTCCATTGGTACAGCACAGCCTTCAGACAATGCTTGAGCTTGCACACAAAGGAATCTTCACAGTAGAGGAAGTAGTGGCCAGGATGAGCCACGGCCCGGCAGAGTGCTTCAACATTGAGAAGAGAGGATATATAAAGGAGGGATACTACGCAGACCTTGCCATGGTAAACCTTAATCTTCCCGACAGCACCTCAACCGCCACCCCTGCATACAAATGCGGATGGAGCCCGTTTGAGGGAATGGCATTCTCAAGCAGCATCATCAACACAATGGTAAACGGAACCCTGGTTGTAGAGAACGGCAAGCTTACCGGCAGCCGAAACGCCCAGGAACTTAAATTCAACAGATAACAGATGGCTCAAAGAGGCAACAGGCCGCTGGCCAGGACATACACCCTCACGATTCTTGCAATTATATTGTGGGGGTTCTCTTTCGTATGGACAAATGACATAATCCAGAAAGGCATACCTGTATTCACATTCCTTTTCATAAGGCTTGCATTGGCAGGCTCTCTCCTTTTTGCATTTGCCAAGATTACAGACAAGCTGCAGAAAATAGCCAAAAAGGATGTAAAATACCTTATCCTTATGGCCTTCTTTGAGCCGTTCATATATTTTATAGGTGAGACATATGGCATAAAGGCAACCGATTCGGCTGTCCTTTCTGCCGTTATCATTGCCACAATCCCAATTGCCAGCCTGTTTGTAGAGAAAATATTCTACAAAGTGCCGTACACTGTATATAAAGTATTGGGCACAGCCCTAACACTCCCTGGAATAGTGATGGTAATAATGAAAAGCGGAGAAAGCACATCGGTAGGGCACTACTGGGGAATAGCACTCCTGTTCCTGGCTGTTGCCGGAGCCACAGGATACTCATCAGTTGTCAGGAAACTGTCGGGAAACTACAACCCTGTCACCATTACCACCTATCAGTTTGTGATTGGTGCGGCATTCTTCCTCCCATTCTTTCTTGGATGGGGCCTTGATGGGGTAAACAGCACACTCTTCTCAAGGGAGGTGATGGTTCCGCTAATTTCACTTGCAGTTCTGTGCTCATGTGTGGCCTTCCTGTTTTGGGTCAACTCAATAAAAGACCTTGGAATGACTAGGACAAACATCTTCTCCGCCCTCATCCCGGCTGTATCTGCCGTAGGAGCTGCAATGCTTGGGCAGGAAGAGATCACACTTATGTCTGCAATTGGAATTGCAGTGGTAACTGCGGGAGTAATCATAGCCCAGAGGCAGTAGGATGGCTGCTGCAGTAAGCGGCAATGAAATCCCTGATCCTGTCATCCTTGTCAAGGCCAAGCTTCTTCCTCACACGAGAGCACCTCACATTGTAGGCATTTTCAGAAATGAGCTCGGCAGTACATGTCTGCTGCCATGTAAAACCCAGATAAATGAAACAGCAGGTACGCTGCTCAATATCCGTGAGGCCATATTCTGCCCCCATACAGCTCAACGCACCGTTCTCCGCAAGATCTGCAGAGAAGGCCAAGTCTGCCGCCAAATCACGTAACTTTCCTTCACGATAACTTTCAGACAAGTATCCCGACAGTTTTCCGGCATGTTTTGGGAAATTGTCACACGAATAATACACCTGCTCATAGAGCTCCTGCAACGCCTTTGCCCTCACCTTTACCGATTCACGCAACTGGGCCAATGCAGAAGGGGCCATGTGCACACGCATGCCTCTGCCTTTATAAAACCTTTTCCTCCCGCACCAGCGTCCTCCAAAAATATAGAGGAAACTCTTCATTATATCCATATATACTGTTAAAGCAATTTCAATTGAATCCTTCCTCTCTTTACATCCACCTCCAGTACTCTAACCTGTACATGCTGATGCAGTTTAAGAATTTCATTAGGATTTGATACAAACCTGTCCGCCATATTTGAAACGTGGATAAGGCCGTTCTGCTTGATTCCTATATCCACAAATGCACCAAAGTTGGTGATGTTTGTAACTATGCCGGGAAGCTCCATCCCCTCCTTAAGGTCTTCCAAAGAATGGATCCCTTCAGCAAACTCCAGAACCTTTGCCACTGAACGCGGGTCACGGCCCGGCTTTGCAAGCTCCTGCACAATATCGTTTAGGGTAGGAAGCCCCACCTCATCAGAAACATATCTCTTTATATCTATCTGCGCAACCTTATCCTTGTTGCCAATCAGATCTGCAAGGGAGATGCTGCAGTCTGCAGCCATCTTCTCCACCAGTGCATATCTCTCGGGATGCACTGCAGAGTTGTCAAGAGGGTTCTCCCCTCCAGGTATCCTCAAGAAACCAGCGGCCTGCTCATACACCTTCTCACCAAGACGCTTTACCTTTAGGAGCTGCCTTCTCTGGGTAAAAGCACCTATCTGGCTCCTGTACTCAACAATATTCTGTGCAAGTGCAGGGCCAATGCCTGAGACATAAGAAAGAAGATGCTTGCTGGCTGTGTTAAGGTTCACACCTACACTGTTCACACAGCTCACAACTATATCATCCAGCTTCTCCTTAAGCAGAGTCTGGTCTACATCATGCTGGTACTGGCCAATTCCCAATGATTTAGGGTCTATCTTCACCAGCTCTGCAAGAGGGTCCATAAGCCTTCTGCCTATTGACACCGCACCTCTAACTGTAACGTCGTATTCCGGGAACTCCTCCCTGGCAACAGGCGATGCGGAATATATTGAAGCACCATCTTCGCTTACAGAGAACACCTTAACATTGGCAGGAAGTGCCAGCCTCTTGATAAACGCCTCGGTCTCACGCGCTGCAGTACCGTTTCCTATGGCAATCACCTCAATCTTGTACGACTGTACCATATTTGAGATCTTCTTCATTGCCATCACCTTCTCGTTTGCAGGAGGATGCGGATAGATTGTATCGTTATGGAGAAGTTCTCCGCTGGCACCAAGGCACACAACCTTGCAGCCTGTCCTGAAACCGGGATCAATTGCAAGTGTCCTCTTCTCCCCTACAGGAGCAGCAAGAAGCAGCTGCCTCAAGTTCTCCCCAAACACCTTTATAGAATCAAGGTCTGCCCGCTCCTTAGCCAGCTTAAGCGCCTCGTTTTCAATAGAAGGATGCAGCAGGCGCTTCAATGAATCGTCAACTGCCAGGTCTATCTGCTCAAACAGCTTGAAAGTATTGCATTTGACCCCGTTATACAGAAGTCTGTTGATTATTTTCTTTGCAATGGACGCATCAGCTTCAAGCTTCACATTCAGAACCCCCTCCTGCTCACCTCTCAAAAGGGCAAGCAGCCTGTGGGCAGGCATTCTGGTAATCTGCTCGCTAAAATCATAGTAATTGGCAAACTTCTCCCCTTCATCCTCCTTACCCTTGGAATGTTTGGATACAACCTTTGCATTCTTAAGGTAGAAGCTCCTCAACTCCTGGCGTATCTCTGCCTTCTCTGCCACTGCCTCGGCAATGATGTCGCGGGCACCCTGGAGAACTGCATCTTTATCGGGAAGATCTCCCCCAACATATGAAGATACAGCCTTATCAAAATCAGGAACGCTGAATGTAAGCATTGCTGTTGCCAATGGCTCCAGCCCCTTCTCCTTGGCTATGGTTGCCCTGGTTCTCCTCTTTGGCCTGTAAGGCAAATACAGGTCCTCCAAATCCTGCATTGCAATACATTCCCCAACCAGTTTCTCCAATTCTGGGGTAAGTTTTCCCTGCTCCGAAATACTCTTTACAACTGCTTCTTTCCTTTTGTCCAACTCTTCAAATTTCAGGAACCAGTGTTTGATTTCTGCAACCTGAACCTCATC
>CALCHD010000026.1 GCA_937901105.1 uncultured Bacteroidales bacterium
AGAGTACTGTGCCGCAGGATGAGCTTGAGGCACTGGCTCAGAGGCTCAAGAGTGATCCGTTCCCTGTATCTTTCATGTGTAAGGATGAGATGTATGTGAACTATATGGATCCGCTGGTTACAGAGGTTGCCAAGGTGGTGGAGGTGCTTCCTCCGGTGGTAAAGCCTGTGGAGGAGATTATAAAGGAGGATGTGTTCCAGTTGTGCATTTATGTGGATGAGTCAAGGCTTCAGCAGATTATTAGTGAGACACTTCCGGGATGTGTTGGCATGCGCTGGATTGAACTGTTTGCAGATGTGAATGTGAAGGGAATGAACAAGCAGTTTGGCATTGACAGGGTGCTAGAGCATTTTAATATTCCGCTAGAGTGTGCTATGGCATTCGGAGACGGTGGAAATGATATCCCTATGTTGCAGCATGTCCCTTACAGTGTGGCTATGGGAAATGCGGGAGACCACGTTAAGGCTGCTGCAAAGTATGTTACGGAACACGTTGATGAAGGGGGGCTTGCAAAGGCCCTTGAGCGGTTCGGACTGCTGTAATCATTGCCATTTTGGCGGAGAGTCCCTTTTGGCAGATTATTTGCCTACCCAAAGGGTAGATTTTGAGAATAAGTAAAAAGAAAAAATATACAATCATGTTTAAGTCTAAGAAAGAGGAAGAGATAAAGAAAGAAGAGACAGTTGATACTGCAGCTCAAGCAGCTGGCGCTCAGGGGAATGCGGAGAAGAGTGCAGAGCAGGGTGCACAGGACGGTGCAGAGCAGGCAGAGTCTGCAGGCGAGCAGGAAACAAAAGAGCAGGAGGCGGCACAGCCTTCAGTTGAGGAGCAGCTTACAGCAAAATTGGCAGAGGCCAATGACAAATATATAAGATTGGCAGCAGAGTTTGACAACTACCGCCGCAGGGTGGCAAAAGAGAAGCTCGACCTTATTTCAACAGCTGGAGAGGATGTGATAAAAGGTTTGCTTCCAGTTCTTGATGACTGCGAGCGTGCACTTCAGGTGCTGGAGTCTTCTACAGATTCAGAGGCTGCAAAAGCTGCAAAAGAGGGTACAGAACTTATCTACAACAAGCTTATGGGCTACCTGAAATCTAAGGGATTGGCGCCAATAGAGGCTGTAGGCAAGGAGCTTGATACAGACTTCCACGAGGCAGTTGCACAGTTCCCTGTACAGGAGGCTGAGAAGAAAAACAAGATTTTTGATGTTACCCAGCAGGGATATACACTTAACGGCAAGGTTATCCGCTTTGCAAAAGTTGTGGTAGGAATTTAATTATGGCAAAAAGAGATTACTATGAGGTGCTTGGCGTAAGCAAGGAAGCCTCTGCAGAAGAAATAAAGAAGGCCTACAGGAAAATGGCCATCAAGTATCATCCCGACAAAAACCCGGGAGATGCTGAAGCTGAGGAGAAGTTCAAGGAGGCTGCCGAGGCTTATGATGTGCTCAGCAATGCCGACAAGAAGAGCCGTTATGACCGTTTCGGACACGCAGG
>CALCHD010000027.1 GCA_937901105.1 uncultured Bacteroidales bacterium
GGCAGATTTGCAAGCTTTCAGGGTGCGTCCTACACAGAGGATACTCTGTATGTAACCTTGGGCATCGGCGACATGCAGTTTAACAAGCTGATGAACATACCTATTATAAAATACGGTACCCATCCCGATAAGCGCCCCATTGGCAGCGGACCCTATACTTATAATGAAGAGGGCACCGAACTCCATGCCTATGAGGGCTACCACAATTACAAGAGCCTGCCTGTAGACACCATTTACCTCAAGGAGTATCCCACCGCTGACGGCACTATCAGTGCCTTCGAGGACTCTTACATTGATGTGGTTATAAATGACCCCTCCAGCTATACCAACCTGGGTTACGCCAGCACCAATGAGATACATACTTTCTCCACAACAAATATGCACTATGTGGCTTTTAATGAGGAAACTGCCCTTGGCAGACAGAGCTACTTCCGCTATGCCATGCAGTTTGCTTTCCAGCGTGCAAAGCTGGTGGAGCTGCTCAACGGCAATGCGGTGTCCTCTTCTATACCTATGTACCCTACGGTTGAATTCTACCCTGCCGATCTTGCCAGAAGCCTGAACTACAATTTGGACATGTGCAAGCAGGTGCTTGAAAATGTAGGCATCAAAGACTATGACGAGGATGGCTGGCTTGAGTACATGTCCGGTACTCCTCAGGAAATTGAGATAAACTTTATCGTATGTAGTGACAGCAGTGCTAAAAACGGTATTGTAAACCAGTTCAAAGAAGATATGGAGACCATTGGCCTTAAGGTTGTGGTGCATTCTTTGACTTGGGATGAATACATGCTGGCCTTGCAGGAAGGAAAGATCGGAGAAAGAACCGTTTGGGACATGTACTACGGTGAGGTAAAACTGAGAAATAACTTTGACCTGACAGAGCTTTTGCAGGTTAGAGATGAGGATAATGAGAAAACCAATCTCAATTTTACCAGATCCAGAGATATGTCTTCTGAGATGTATATCAACCAGTATCTCAGCGCAAGCGATGGCAGCAGAGCGGTTGCTTATAAGCAGCTCTGTGAGCACATTACCACCACTGCGGCATCACTTATTACCATAGGTTTTGAAAAACAGCAGATAATTACCCACAGAGGTGTCGTAAAAGGCGTGGACGCCAATATTGGCAACCCTCTTTACGGATTTGACAAGTGGCAGATATTTTTAGACTAGAAAGGGAGAACTGAAATGACAGACAGAGAGCTTTTGTCTATGGCTAAACAGGCATCCTACAATGCCTATGCACCTTATTCCCGCTTTCAGGTGGGAGCCGCCATTGAGTGTGAGGATGGAACTGTCTTCACCGGCTGCAATGTTGAAAACGCATCCTTCGGCTGCACCATCTGTGCAGAGCGTACCGCCTGTGTCAAGGCAGTAAGCGAGGGAAAGCGCAGCTTCAAGCGTATCGCCATCTATGCCGACAGTGAAAACTGGCCCACTCCCTGCGGAGCATGCAGACAGTTCCTGTCTGAGTTTTCTCCCTCTGTGGAGATCCTCTGTTCCAAGGCAGACGGCCGCTATGTGAGCTACAAGCTCTCTGAGCTGCTGCCCTATCAGTTTAATTTCTAATATGGAACTTGAGCAGCTGAGGATTTTCATATCCGTTGCTGAAACAGGCAGCTTTACCAAGGGAGCAAAGCGCCTGTATATAAGTCACTCCACCCCCTCCAGAGCCATAGCTGCACTGGAAGAGGAACTGGGAGTCAGGCTTTTCGAGAGAAACAATCGAATATCTGCGCTCACTCCGGCAGGAAAAGTTTTGCTGGAAGAAGCCGGGAAGATAGTTGCCTCTCTTGATACATTGAAAGAAAAAGTTTTGTCCGAGAAA
>CALCHD010000028.1 GCA_937901105.1 uncultured Bacteroidales bacterium
CGAAGATAGTCAAAATATGCTCTATAAAAAAACATAAATGAAGATTTTAGCCGATATTCGTAAAAAAATATTATCTTTACGCAAAATAATTACAAGAATGAAACTTACAGACGATTGGTTTACCGCATTGGCGGAAGATGAAAACGGAAGCACGGTAATAATCAGCGGCCGTGATAATATTGAGGCGTTTAGAGTGAGTGGAAAGTTTAAAAACCGTATAGAGGTAACTTGGACTTACGACGGAGGAACGATGCCTTCAGATGAAGAGGCAAAACTTATGGAGAGCGTAGGAGATGCTTTGCGTGCAGGTGCAGAAAAAAACAAACTTGCCATACTTACAGGCGTTTACACAGGTGGAGGAAAACGTATTTGGGTATTCTATAGCCGTCACACCGGAGCTTTTGGCGAGAAGCTGAACGAAGCATTGTCAACTTTCGAATTATTGCCGATAACTATATATTCCGAGATAGATATTGATTGGGACGATTACCTCGGAACTCTAGAGCTAAAATGTTGCTCTGACACCGATGAAGAGTAGTATCTGATAAAAGAGATATATAAACTTCGTTTATCTCGCAAAAAAACGCTATCTTTGATGTAACAATTGGGGAACCTATACCTATAAGCTCAATTGACTCCAGCAAAACTTTGGACGAATGGTGCATGGAGATAAGAAACAAATGTTACAGACTAAAACCTTAATTGAATGGAACCTATCATTGAACCCGTAGAAAGGAAACTCATTATGAAGGAGCTCACACGAGACAAATTCATAAGGGTTACCCGAAAAGGGAAAAACTTTATATACGAAGTAACTGCCCACAACTCACCCAACACCATGAGGGAGATTGGGCGCTTGAGGGAGCTGTCCTTCAGGAGCAGCGGCGGAGGCACAGGAAAGCCAATAGACATTGACGAATTTGACCTGGACCCTAAAACCCCATACCGTCAGCTCATTGTGTGGGACCCTAAAGACAGGGAGATCATTGGCGGATACCGCTACATCCACTGCAAGGACCTTGACAAATCCAAGATGGCCACAACAGAACTGTTCGACCTCTCTGACGAGTTCATCAGTGAATACATGCCGCAGACCATAGAGCTGGGCAGGTCCTTCATACAGCCAAACTACCAGAGTGCCAACCTCAAGCGCAAAAGCATGTACTCGCTTGACAACATTTGGGACGGTCTTGGCGCCCTTATGGTAAAGAACCCGCAGATAAAATACTTCTTTGGCAAGGTTACAATGTACACAACGTACAACTTCAGGGCCCGCAACATGCTGCTTTTCTTCCTAAAGAAATACTTCCAGGACCAGCAGACCCTTGTAAGGCCAATCACGCCGCTTGAATGTGACATAGACAACCCTGCCCACCATGAACTGTTCAAGGACCTCGACTACAAAGAGGGCTACAGGGTACTGCAGAAGGAGCTCAAGAACAACGGCGAGCACATTCCGCCGCTTATCAACTCCTACATGAACCTCTCACCTACCATGAAGGTGTTCGGCACAGCCATAAACCACGGCTTTGGAGGAGTGGAGGAGACCGGAATCCTTGTAAGCATCCCAGACATCTACCCCGAAAAAATTGAGCGCTACATCACCCCAATGCGCTTGTGGGTACACCGCATAAGGGTAAGATGGTGGAACAGAAAAGAGAAATAACCCCCTGGGGAAATTTGAAGGCTTGATTTGTGGAGGCTGTACCTCTCGCGGCACAAAAACCGATGGATTTGTGCCATGAACCCTGTATGGCCTCATTGCCGGATCAGATAGCCGGATAATATATGCTCTCCTTAACCACAATGGCCTTGGGGAAGAACGGCAGAATCATGCCAAGCTCCTTTATAGCTTCAGATTTTGTGCGGTAATCGCCAACAACTACCTTGAAAAACGGATTGGTATAGCTTCTGTAAACCGGTATCTGCGGGAACTGCTCCTGGAAAGACTTCTCCAGCTCTTCAGACTCAACTCTGGCGGTCTGCTTGTTGTCAAAGAAAAGCCTTATGCGGTAACCGCTGCGCTTCCTCTCACCGTTGGACTTCACATACATCTCATATGCCTGTCCGAACTCATTGGGGTGGTTTACCGTAACAGAACCCTCTCCCTTCTGCTCAAGAAGCTGCATGATGGTTGTTCCCACCAGCGACGAGTCTGCAAGAGGGGCCCTTTCAACAGCAACTTTAGTTGTATCTTGCGCCTGCGCCGCTACAGAAGCCGCCGCAAGCAATATAATTGCCAAAATATATCTCATAACTACAAATTTAATTTCTCCATCAATTGCCTTAAAGGCACATCCTTTATTTTAAGATGCCTGCTTATACCCCCCTTCTTTATTGTCACATATGCATCCACGGTAAAGTTCTCCCCCTTGAGCGATGCCAGGCTCAAGCCCGACGACAGCAGAGCCAACGGATCCGACACCTCAACATCCAGAAGGACATCTGCCTTTGAAGGAGTTCCCGGCTTCACCAAAAACTCTTCCGGAAGTGAAATATGGGCAAACTCTATAGCCCCATTCTTAAGGTATCCGTCAATGGATGTGACCTTGAATGTGCTCCTGGTTGGGTTATGCACCTTCAAAGTAAGCTGCACTTTTCCTTTTGTGAGGGCAGTAATCTTCACCTTGCCAAACTCCACATCCTCCAAAGATATCTGTTTATAGCTGGAGCACCCCTGAAGCAGGAGTGTTGAAAGGAGAAGGTAAAGAAAAAGATTCTTCATCGGGAAGCAGATTCTAAAAGTATTGTACAACAAAGGTAAAAAAACTTATAAAAAAGTTATCTTTGTGCTTTAATTATTTAATAAGATGAACAACAAATATTCTACCGTAAAACCTATCAGAAACAGTTCACTTCCCCAGGTTTTCATTGAGACCTACGGATGCCAGATGAATGTGAATGACAGCGAGGTGGTGCTTTCTATACTTCAGAAGGCGGGATATGCACTGTGCGAGAGTCTTGCAGAGGCAAATGTGATTCTGGTGAACACCTGTTCCATTAGGGACAATGCGGAGCAGAGGATTTGGGGCAGGCTGGATGTATTCCTTCAGGAGAAGAAGAAAAGGAAAAATGTAGTGGTAGGCGTACTAGGATGCATGGCGGAGAGACTTAAGGAAGAGCTGTTGCAGCACCCGGCAGTAGACATAGTTGCCGGCCCTGACTCATACAGGAACATTGCAGACCTTATAGCGGCGCTGGACACAGGCGAGAAACAGATAAACACAAAGCTGTTGAGGGAGGAGACCTACTCCGACATCTCACCTGTACGCCTGGACAAAAACGGCGTATCGGCCTTCATCTCAATCATGAGGGGCTGCAACAACATGTGCTCATACTGCGTGGTGCCTTACACCAGAGGTGCCGAGAGAAGCCGCGACCCTCACAGCATCGTACGTGAGGCACAGGAACTGTTTGACGCAGGATACAAGGAAGTTACCCTTCTAGGCCAGAATGTGGACTCATACAAATGGGTTAATCCCGACAATTCTACAGATACCGTAAACTTTGCACAGCTTCTCGAGCTTGTGGCGCTTGTAAGCCCGCAGTTAAGGGTAAGGTTCTCAACATCACACCCTAAAGACATGGGCAACGGCGTACTGTACACAATGGCAATGTACCCTAACATCTGCACCCACATCCACCTTCCAGTACAGAGCGGAAGCGATGCAATGCTGGAGAAGATGAACAGAAAATACACAAGAGAGGGATACCTGTACAGAGTGTCAAAGATCAGGGAGATTCTTCCCGACTGTGCAATCAGCACCGACATCATTGCAGGATTCTGCGGTGAGACCCTTGAGGACCATGCAGACACCCTTTCAATCATGAAAGAGGTTGGCTACGACTCTGCCTTCATGTTCCAGTACTCAATGAGGCCCAACACAAAAGCCCACAGGCATTTTGTGGATGATGTTCCTCTTGAGGAGAAAACCCGCAGGCTCAACGAGATCATTGAACTGCAGAACACCCTTTCCCTTGAGAGCAACCGCAAATGCGTAGGCAAAGAATATGAGGTACTTATTGAGGGAACCTCAAAACGCTCTGCAGAGCAGCTGTTTGGCCGCACACCGCAGAACAAGGTATGTGTATTTGACGGCAAAGGGCACAAGATTGGTGACTACGTAACAGTAAAAGTAACCTCATGCACATCGGCAACACTGATTGCAGAACTTGTATAGAACTTTATTCACAGATATAAACACTTAAAACATACGCGCTATGACAAAAATGAAAACTGTATACCTCGGCGGTCTTAGAACAGAGGCCGAGCACTTGCAATCTGGCAACAAGCTTATCACAGATGCACCTCTAGACAACAACGGCAAAGGCGAATTCTTCTCTCCTACCGACCTTTTGGCAACATCACTTGGCAGCTGCATGCTTACAATCATGGGCATTTCAGCACCTGCATACGGATACAACCTGGAGGGAACCGTTATTGAGACCGAGAAGATCATGGGCACAAACCCAAGAAGAGTTGTTGAGTTGAAGCTTGACATCACTTTCCCTAAAGACAACAACTACACCGACCAGCAGAAGAGAGTGATTGAGGCCGCTGCAAAATCATGCCCTGTATACAACAGTTTGCACCCTGACATTAAAAAGTCAATTACTTTCAACTACTAAACACCCCACTTTTCAGCCTTCAGCCGGAAAATTTTCACAATTTCCCCCAAATTAAGGCTCAAAAGTTTGGAGTTTAAATAAAAGTTTGTACATTTGCGCTCTCAAAGTTCATTACTTTTGTGAAGCGGTCCTTCGGGAGCGCAAATTAAAGGCCCAGATGGCGGAATCGGTAGACGCGCTGGTCTCAAACACCAGTGGGGCGACCCGTGCCGGTTCGACCCCGGCTCTGGGTACTTGAAACCCTCTTAGAAGCAATTCTAAGAGGGTTTTTCTTTTTTCTTGCACCACATTTGCACCACACAAGTCTGAAAAAGGTCTATTTCTTTTTACACAAAAACTCCCTACCTAAAGGCAAGGAGTCATATTGTGCGTTTATTATTTCTTCAAGATATTACTCAAAACACTTAT
>CALCHD010000029.1 GCA_937901105.1 uncultured Bacteroidales bacterium
TGGTTACTACCTAATTGAATTCAATAGCACCCGCTTTGCGACAGAAACGCTTTCGCAATCGACGGCTTGGATGTTTTAAGGAGCGGGAAAAATCCCGCTCCTTTTTGCACCTGTATACCATTCTACTTTGAAAGAGAGGCAAACTGAAATGAAAAAGCTTACCTATCAAGTACAGATCAAAGTTTCAATGGGAATTTTTCTTCTGTGTTTTGTTGTCGCACATATAACCAAGCAAGGCTTCTTTACCAACATTGGTTGGATTGTCTCAGGTTTGTTTTTCATCATCAATCCTGTCTGGCCTCAAATGTGGGACTGGAAAGACCATAAGTATCTGAAACTCGGTGCTCGCGTTGGTGGCATACTGGCTATTGTGATCGGATTGATCACTCGCTTTTATCCGTAACTCAGATCGAAATAATAACGTTTAGGAGGTGTCACTATGGGCGGAATGATTCTGATGATCATGTTCACCATTCTGATTTGTGGTGGTGTTCCCTATTTCGCGTTTACTTACATGAACAGAAATGCGAAAACCTCCGAGGACAAAGAGAAAACCAACAGAAAAGTCAACTTCTTCTACGGTGCCCGCAGCTTGAAAGAGGCATTCTACCTAGAGGACTACGCACAGATTGAGAAAGAGTTCCCTAACTTCAAGTTCCACTTGGCACTTGACAGACCGGATCCAGAGGCAGACAAAGCCGGCGTTCCATACGTAGCAGGCTTCGTTCACAACGTTCTTTACGAGACTTACCTGAAGAACCATGAGGCTCCGGAGGATATCCTTTACCTAATGTGCGGACCTCCAATGATGGCCCAGTCTGTAGTAAACCTATTGGACAGCCTTGGAGTTCCATCAGAGAACATCCTGTTCGACAACTTCGGCGGTTAATTCACTTATGCCGTTCAAATAAAAAGCGCCTTCCCTTTGTTGGGATGGCGTTTTTTGTTGCATCTGTGCTCCCCCTGCGCCCTACAGCTTCGTTTTCTCCCGGAATTGTGGCGTTTCCTAGGACATTTCCCCTTTGCGGCGGCAGTTTCTCCTGGTTTGGGGGGGTGGTTTCCAGGACATTCTTCCTCTGCAGCTGCGGTTTCTCCTGGTTTTGGGGTGGTTTCCAGGACATTTTCCCTCTGCGGCGGCGGTTTCTCCTGGTTTTGGGGTGTTTTCCGGGACATTTCTCCTCTGCGGCCGCAGTTCCTCCCGGTTTTGGGGTGGTTTCCAGGATATTTTTCTCTTGGGGGTGCATTTTCTCCACGTTTTGAGGCCATTTCATGGACATTTTTCTCTTGGATTGCATTTCCTCCACATTTTGGCACCTTTTCGTGGATATTTTTCTCTTGGGGTGCATTTCCTCCACGTTTCAGGGTCATTTCATGGATATTTCTTCCTTGATATAGCATTTCTCCAGGTTTTGTTGCGCTTTCCGGGACATTTCCCCTCTGGAGAAGTATTTCCTCCTTAAAGATACTCCGTTTCCGGGAGGAAATGTCAACACAGCAATGTCATTCCCCCACACAGAAAGAATACTTAATTTTGTCGTCAATAAAGGTAATGTTTATACTGTTAAATAGCGTTCCCCTCACCTCAAAACCACACATGTAGGGGTGTTGGGGGTGAGATCCAGTACAGAATCTGTGGCTACAGGAAATCTATTATCGGGAAAAACATTATATTTGTAGTTACTCACAAAACGATTTTTAAAATCACAGATATGAAACTACGTTATTTATTTGCAGGAATGCTTCTATGTGGAGCAACTGCTGTTGCCAGCGCACAGAGTCTTGGCGAGCAGGAGCTTGGCCAGCTTAAGGGGAGCTTTGTAAAGGATGCGCACACTACTGCCGTGCAGAATATCCTTTTGGGCGACAACAACATCAAGAACAAGACAAAGGATCTTTCAAAAATCAATGAGGTAGACCATTTCTTCAAATACCGTGCGGATGTAAAGGGGATTACCAACCAGCTTCAGTCCGGACGCTGCTGGATGTTCACATCCATGAATGCCATCAGACCTGCAGCGCAGAAGAAATACGGCTACAGCAAGTTTGACTTCTCGCACAACTACAACTATTTCTGGGATATGCTTGAGAAATCAAACCTGTATCTAGAGAACATCATCAGAACTGCCGGCAAGGAGATCACAGACCAGGAGGTTACCTGGTACTTGCAGAGTCCTGTTGGTGACGGCGGCGTATGGAACCTTTTCTTCAACTTGGGTGAGAAATACGGTGTTGTTCCTAAAGAGGTTATGCCGGAGACTGCACACTCAAACAACACCGGACAGATGACAGGTGTAATCAACCGCAGACTTAAAAAAGCAGGATGGGACATCAGACAGGTGTACGAGCAGAAAACTGCAAATATGAAAAAGAACAACAAGAAGGCACAGGAGGAGCTTGCAGCAGCACTTAAGGCTGCAAAAATGGAGGCTCTGGAGGATGTATACCGTATCCTTGCTCTTTGCCTTGGCGAGCCACCTACAGAGTTCACCTGGAAATACAAGAATGACAAAGGTGAGGTTGTAACTGTAAAGACAACTCCACAGGAGTTCTACAAAGGTCTTGTTCCTGACAATTACAACACCCAGACCTACATCATGATTATGAACGACCCTACCCGCGAGTACTACAAGGTTTACGACATTGCTAACTACCGCAACACAATTGAGGGTGTAAACTGGGTTTACCTTAACCTTCCAAATGAGGAGATCAAGGAGGCGGCCCTTAAATCAATCAAGGCAAACGAGCCTTTGTATGCATCTTGTGATGTTGGCAAGGAGAGCGATACCAAAGCAGGTGTATGCAACCCTGGCATGTACGATTATGAGTCTCTTCTTGGCATTGACTTGAGTATGGACAAGAAGGCAAGAATCCTTACCCGCTACAGCGGTTCGTCACACGCTATGCTTCTAATGGCTTGCGACACCGATGAGAACGACAAACCTGTAAAATGGCAGTTTGAGAACAGCTGGGGTGCTACATCCGGACACAACGGCTACCTTACTTTCACCGACAAATGGTTTGACGAGTTTATGTTCCGTATAGTAATTAATAAAAAATACTTGAGCGAGAAGGCTGTTGAGGCTGCACAGCAGGCTCCTGTAACCCTTCCTGCTTGGGACTACATGTGGTAATTATGAGTTTCTGGAGAGTTATTTTATCAATCATTTTTCCGCCCCTTGCCGTTATTGACAAGGGTTGCGGATCTGTCCTAATCACATTCCTTCTAACCCTATGCGGCTGGGTACCGGGAGTGATTGCTGCACTTGTTATACTGAACAAGCAGCAGTAGAAAAAAAACAGAAAGCAAATAATTAAAAGGCACCTGCTCGAAGTCTCCTCTGATACGTCATTGCTCCGCAATAACTATCAACCGTCGAATTATGCAGGCGCCTTTTATTATTTGCTTTCTCTATAATCCTATTCTGTTTATGTGCTAGTATATATTCATCCTTATCCTCCTGGCCATAGGCAGCAGATTATTGCTCCTGTTCCCCAGGTTCTTCACAAAACCCAGCGGAAGCCCACAATACACCAGCAGCAGATACCCCGTAGGAGCACCAGGGAACAAAAGAGGCTCTTTGGCCAAGAACTTAAGGGCATCCTCTCTTCCAACTTCAACTGCTGATATTCCTTGCGGCAACGAAGAGGAAGCCGCCATTGATGCAACCACTCCAGTAAGGGCAAGATCTGCATGAGGAATATAATCTTTTCCTTTTTTCTCCGCTATTGCTATTCCCGACAGTACTGTCTTCAGGTTCTCCTCCACAAACCTTATCCTCTCATAAAGATCCTCCCTGTACCCTTTAACAAGGTCTCCCTGAAGAATTTTGATATAATTATCGGGAAGATAATTGCATCCTTTCTCAAACTGCACCTGGTTCTTACCTTTGGCATCCTTGCCTCCCTTATGTTTCTTTCCACCTTTGGCATATCCAGCCGCTGATGCAAATGCACCTGGCTCCCACTCACCGTTCTTGCGGACAAGGGCCATGTACTGCCCCTCCCCCTTCACACGGCCAGGGACAAACTGGAATCCGCCCCCAACGGTTTCAATTATTCCGGAACCTTCTGGAGCTGCAAGCTTTACAGCCTCTGCTCCCAGCTCCTCACAAAGAAACTTGAGGTTGCCGTCATTCTCAAGCTTGTTGTATGTACAGGTTGAATATACCAGATAGCCGCCAGGGGCCAGCGCCGGCCAGATGTCTGCCAGAATGCGTTGTTGCCTTTGGGCGCAAAGGTTCACGTTTGCAGGGCTCCACTCCCCAACCGCCTGCGGATCCTTTCTGAAGAGGCCCTCGCCCGAGCATGGTGCATCCGCTACCACAAGGTCAAAAAGCTCTTCAAACGCCCCAAAATCGGCCGGATCATTATTGGTTACCACCACATTCTCCCTGCCCCATTTTGCTATATTGTCTGCAAGTACCACTGCCCTGCTCTTTATTACCTCATTGGAGACAAGCAATGAGTCCTCACCCAGCAATGAAGCCAAGTGAGTGGACTTTCCTCCCGGCGCAGCACACAAGTCAAGCGCCGCCAGCTTCTGTGCAAAGAAACCTCCCTCACAGGCATCTTCCCTTCTGCTGTAATCTTTTTCAATGGCATCCTTAACCAGCTCCATATACATGCTGCTGGCCTCCTGCACATAGTATCCGCCAGCATGGAAGAGAGGATCCAATGTAAACACAGGCCTGCTTGAAAGGTAATGGCCAAGCGAGCTCCAAAGTACAGGCTCAGCTGCAATGCCAGCCACTTCAGTTACCCCATGGGTTGCATCCACTGAACCACCTGAAGAAAGCTCACCGGAGCCACCAGAAGCCCCATGAAACGCCCTCTCAAGCGATCCTCCCTTGAACGGATTAACCCTTACAGAAGTAAGCTCCTCCTGGCTCTCAATATTTGAACACAGCTCTCCGGCAATCTCCTCTCCGAGTGCCGCCGCCGCAAACTCCCTAAATTCCAATGGCAATTCCATAACCGAAATCTTAATCTCCGTCTTCAGCAGTCTTGGCAACCTTGGTCTCCTTGCCCGGAGCCAGCCCC
>CALCHD010000030.1 GCA_937901105.1 uncultured Bacteroidales bacterium
AGCACAATATCTCCACCCTCGTATGCCTGTACCACGCTGGGTTTCACATCCTTTCCACTCATGTCAGGGCTTGTGTCAAGATGAGCAATAAAGCCCACTACAGGCACATTCTTGTCACAATTCGCAGGCAGTGTGGCGTAAAGATAGCCCTTCTCGTCGAGGGTAATCTCTGTAAGACCCATTGCTTCAAGTTCTTCGGCAAGGTAGCGTGCAAAGACAAACTGTCCCTCGCTGGTGGGAACATTATTACTTTCATCGACCGACTCTGTGTCGAATGTCACATATTTAAGAAAACGCTGCAACATTTTATCTGTAATCTCTTTCATCGTAAATATATTTTTCAAACTGTTTCTAAAAGTACTCTTTTCGCCGATAACGCGCAAGAAATTGATAAAATAAATTAATTCCTGGGCATCAATTACGCAAAAAGAGAACCATCGGGACGGGAATTTGTTCCATAGACAACCTCGATAATCCGCCCGGTGCGCATAACTTTATTTTCGTAAAGTGAGTGGCGGATTATCAAGGTTAACTAAAAACAGAATATTATGAAGATAGAAAATATCATAGGGCGGGAGATTATTGATTCTCGTGGAAATCCCACAATAGAGGTGGAGGTTATTCTGAGAGACGGCACGCGGGGCATCGCGTCTGTACCCTCGGGAGCATCAACCGGAACCAATGAAGCGGTGGAGCTTCGCGACAGAGAGAAGTCGCGTTTCCACGGAAAAGGCGTACTTAGGGCTGTTGAAAATATCAACAATCGCATAAAGCCTTTGCTTGTCGGAGAGTCGGTGCTCGACCAACGTAAGATCGACGAAAAGATGGTCGCAACGGACGGAACAAGCAACAAGAGCAACATCGGCGCAAATGCCATTCTGGGTGTATCGATGGCAGTGGCAAGGGCTGCTGCAGATCATCTCAAAGTGCCCCTTTTCAGGTATATCGGGGGGATGAATTCGCATGTGTTGCCTGTACCAATGATGAACATAGTTAACGGAGGCGCACATTCCAGCGCTCCAATTGCATTCCAGGAGTTCATGATACGTCCGGTTGGGGCCGGCTCATTCAAGGAGGCCATGGTTATGGGGTCGAATGTCTTCTACAGCCTCAAGAAAGTGCTCAAGAGGTCGGGTTTGAGTACCAGTGTGGGTGATGAAGGGGGATTTGCTCCAAACTTCACCTGTGCGGAAGAGGCGCTCAACTATATCATGTATGCCATTCAGAATGCGGGGTATATCCCGTCTAAGGATATCACCATTGCCCTGGACTGTGCGGCAACGGAGTTTTATGTTCCGGGGAGCTATGGCCCGAGCGGGGAGTGGAATAAAGGGTACTACGATTATGCCAAGTTTGAGCAGGAGAGAGGTGTGAGGAGGGGTACATCAGAACAGATTGCATGTCTGAAGGAGCTAGTGGAAAAATACCCTATCGACTCCATAGAAGACCCCCTTGCCGATACCGACTGGCAGGGGTGGCAGGAGATTACGGCTGAACTTTTAGGCAAGTGTCAGCTTGTGGGTGACGACCTCTTTGTTACAAATGCGGCCTGGCTGAAGCAGGGGATAAATGAGAAGTGCGCCAATGCGATCCTTGTTAAGGTGAATCAGATAGGCACCTTGACTGAAACCTTAAAAACTGTTGCGCTGGCCCAGAGGCATGGCTATGCCTGCATCATTTCCCACCGTAGCGGAGAAACCGAGGACACCTTCATTGCTGACCTTGCCGTTGCCGTAAACGCCGGCCAGATAAAGACAGGTTCCGTTTGCCGTTCCGAGCGTACCTGCAAATATAACCAGCTGCTGCGCATAGAAGAGCATCTTGGCGCCCGGGCCCAGTATGGTTTGTAACAGTGCCCATTGGGACGTCGTCCCAATGGGCACTTTGGCGTACATTTTGAGGTATTCTCTATTTTGTGTACTTTTGCAAGATAGTATGAATACATTAAAGAAACTTTTTTGTGCTGCCATTCTGATGACGGTTTCTGTGGCGGCACATGCGCAGTATGATATAGACCAGTTCTTTTTCCGCGGAAGGCAGATGCTTATAGACGGCAAGTATTCCAGCGCGATTGAGAATTTCAATATTCTGGCAAGGCTGGACAGTACTCTCTATGATGCATATTTCTTCAGGGGAATTGCAAAGTACAATCTTGGAGACTTCATTGGAGCGGAGAAGGACTTCAATACATCGTTGAGGCTGAACCCTATCTATACCCCTGCGTACCATTACAGGGCCATCACTTTGAGCCGTACAGGCAAGTATGACAAGGCGCTGCAGGACCTTGCAGAGGCGGTGGACTTGAGGCCCAGCTATACAGGCCTTTACTTCAGCCGTGGTGTAACCTATTTCCTTTCACAGCAGTTTGACAAGGCGGTAAAGGACTTCAACCGTTTTATAAAGGCAGAGCCAAAGGCTGCTGATGCATACCTTAACCGTGGTGCCTGCTATCTCTATCTGGGAGATACCACCAAGGCCCTCAACGATTACAACAAGGCGATAAAGATCAATACATTTGACCCTGAAGGATACGTAAGGCGTTCCAGAATCTATGCAATGCAGGACCAGACAGACCTGGCCCTTGCAGACCTTGACAGGGCCATAGAACTGGACACGCTCAATACATTCGCATACTTCAACAGGGCCCTTATCAGATATGACAAGTCACAGATACAGGGGGCACTGGAAGATCTCAATACTGTGCTTGAGCATGAGCCGGGCAATGCCCTTACCCTTTACAACAGGGCTATTATCAGGGCGCAGATTGGAGACTACAACAGCGCACTTGATGACTATGACCGTGTGATTGCCGTTAACCCCAACAACGTGCTGGCATACTTCAACCGTGCCGGAGTGTTCATGGAGATGGGAAGGTTCAGGGACGCAATGGATGACTACTCAAAGGCAATCAACCTGTATCCGGATTTTGCAAAGGCATACATGAACCGGTCGTATGCAAAAGGCCAGTTGGGCCAGTTTACATCAGCAAAGAAGGATGCCGAGATTGCACAGCAGAAAATTAAGGAGTACCAGCTCCGCACAGGCGACAGCCTGGGCCGTGTGGCATTTGCAGACACAACCCGCAAGTATGACAAGCTCCTTGCGCTGGATGCCGATTTTGCAAAGAAAGACTTTGACAACGAGCTGCTGCAGCACAGGGATGTGGATATCCGCCTGAAGCCGCTCTTCAAGTTCAATATCACCCGCATTGCCGGGCCTAGAATGGCATTTGACAGCAAGTGGGAGGACAAGGAGATGGAGAAATTTGCAGCATCTGTGGAGATTCCGGTAGAGCTCAATTCGCAAAAGGATGCATCGGGCAATCTTCCCGACAATTTCTCGGCAAAAGTTGCCGGCATAGTGGAGAAACTCATAGCAAAGGAGGGTGCACAGGGCAGCGAGCTGGCAAGGCTGTACTTTGCAAAGGCAGTGATTGACGGAGTTGACAACAGGTACAACTCTGCACTGGAGAACTATACCCAGGCTATCAAGCATGAGCCTGAGCAGACATTCTACTACATAAACAGAGGTGCATTGCAGGCAGAGATGATAGACTTCATCTCATCAATGGAGAACAATGTGCAGATCCTTACACTTGACAATTCCGGTGCAGCCCGTGCCCGCGTTAAGGAGCGCAGCTCAATGAACTACGATTATGCACCTGCCATCCACGACATGACAAAGGCGGCCAAGCTTATGCCAAACCTGCCGTTCACATATTACAACCTTGGAAACCTGTACTGCCTTTCAAGCGACTTGCCTGAAGCAATAAACCAGTACACCAGGGCCATTGAACTGTACCCTGCACTGTCGCAGGCATACTTCAATAGGGGACTGGTGCTTATCTACTTGAAAGATAAGGAGAAAGGATGTATAGACTTGAGCAAGGCCGGTGAGCTTGGAGTAGAGGATGCCTACAGTGTAATCAAGAAATATTGTATAAAAGAAGAGTAATAATTAAAAATAGACTAATATGATTCAGAGAGTACAGAGCCTGTATTTGTTGGCTTCGTCGGGATTATTGTTCTCGTTATTTTTCAGGCCTCTTATGAGGAACCTTGATGGTGATACAGTACTAAAATTTACACAGTACTGGCCATTCCTGATTTTTGTTATTGTGACATTTGTCCTTTCATTCTTCTCAATCTTCATCTATAAGAGAAGAATCCAGCAGATGCGCATCTGCATCTACAATATGTTGGTACTGCTAGCTTTCCAGGGCTGGATTGCATATATGTACTTTACAAAGATGGATGGTGTTGTATTTACAATCTCTGCAGTATTCCCAATCGTGGCAGGCATATTTGTATTCATGGCCTTCAGGAAAATTTCAGAGGATGAGGCTTTGGTACAGGGAATGAACTCATTGAGAGACATGACTAAAAATAGGAAAAAATGGAAAAAATAGGTGCTTCTGAGCTCATTATAAACAGTGACGGGTCTGTATTCCACCTTCACCTCAAACCGGAGGAGCTGGCAGATACCGTAATCCTGGTTGGAGACCCAGGCCGTGTGGAACTTGTATCTTCATTCTTTGATGCCGTTGAGGTGCGCAAGGCCTCAAGGGAGTTTGTATCCGCAACCGGAACCTACAAAGGATGCAGGATGACAGTCCTATCCACCGGAATAGGATGCGACAACCTTGACATTGTAATGACAGAGCTCGACGCCCTTGTAAATATAGATTTTTCATCCCGACAGGTTAAAGAGAACCTCCGCAGCTTAAGAGTTCTCCGTATAGGCACCTCCGGGGCCATTCAGCCCGATATCCCGGTGGGCTCTTTTGTCTTCTCCCACATTTCAGTTGGAGCCGACGGACTCCTTAACTGGTATGCCGGACGTGACGAGGTTTCTTACCGCGAGATGGAGGATGCTTTTGTGGAGTTTACCGGCTGGGACAGACATCTTCCTGCGCCGTATTTTGTCCGCGCCTCGCAGGAGCTGATTGACCTCTTTGCCGATGTTACCGTTAAAGGTGTTACCATTTCAGCATCCGGCTTCTACGGCCCTCAAGGCCGTGTTTTGAGGGTGCCTCTTGCAATGCCAGATATGGTGGAGAAGTTTGAGAAGTTCCGCTTTGACCACTGGCGCATAACCAACTTTGAGATGGAAGGCTCGGCCCTTGCAGGTCTCGCTGCCAAACTCGGCCACCGCGCCGGCACAGTGTGCTGCATTATAGCCAACCGCTACCACAAAGGTGCCGAACCTGATTATAAGGAGCTGGTTAAGAAACTTGTGGTGCTGGCTTTGGACAGATTGGCTGGAGTCAAGTAGTTTTTATTTACACTAATGTGTAATAAAAATAGGAGTAGTGGATATATTTTATTATTTTTACAAGGTATTGAAAATCTGGCCTTATGGAAAATAATATACAGATAGGTGATTTCTTTTCGCTTCTTAACACCGTTGAAAGTATCAATGATACTGACTACTCAAATGTAAACCTTCTCATAAGGGCGGCAAAGTCATTTGAGAGGAGCACCTACCAGTGTGTTTACATTATAGACTACCACAAGAAAGATTTTCTGTATGTTTCAAGCAACATAGCAAAGCTTTGTGGAGTGGACGCGCAGCAGGTAAAGGATTTTGGATACAGATTCTACATAGACTATGTTCCGGAAGATGATCTTCAGATGCTTCTTGAGATAAACGAGAAAGGTTTTGACCTGTTTGAAACTATTCCGCTCAACGAGAGGCAGGACTATACAATCTCCTATAATTTTCATATAAAGAGGGGTAAAAGGAAAAGGCTGATCAATCATAAGATTACACCGCTTGTGCTTACAAAAGATGGAAAGATGTGGCTGGGAATGTGTACAATTTCACTGGCAGCGGGCAATAAGGCCGGCAATGTGATTATGAAAAAGCCGGGTGCCGACACATTCTACGAGTACTCACTGGATTATCACAAGTGGGAGAAAAAAGACGAGATAGTGCTTTCGGAGACAGAGAAGGAGGTCTTGTCGCTATCAACCCAAGGATATACCATGAACGACATTGCAGACAACATCTGCAGATCTGTAGATACCGTAAAGGCATGCAAAAGGAGCATTTTTCAGAAAATGGATGTAAAGAACATTGCAGAAGCCGTTACCTACGCACAGAATCATCAGTTGATATAAATAAAAATGACAGCCCTTATACCTGCTTGGCATAAGGGCTGTTCCAGTTATTCACAATTGTCTATTTTTTCTTTGTTCCAGCAGAAGTTTCTATCTTCCTCCCGATGATTTTTTCCGCATAATGATATTGTCTTGCAGCAGATCTTCCCTCCACCTCAATGCGGTATTGTGAATCTGAATCTGAGGTATAGAAACTGATTGTGGCCTCACCGTTCTCATCAAGCTTTACCGCAGGGTTCCAGTACAGGGTAATGCGATTATCCTTTGCCTTAGATTTCAATCTCTCTGGAGTGTCGTATTTTGGAGAGTAGAATCTGGCTGGTTTCTGCCAGCCTAGAGGATATCCTCCAGATACGTTGTAAGGAACCTGATCTGTTCTTACATGAGGTTTAGTGCGGACCATAAGCACTGGTGACGGGTATATATCCATTGCCGTTTGAACAGTCTGATACGGTGCTGCAGAAAGTCCTGAAACATATATTACCGATTCTATTTCATTCAATGACATCTGTAGAATACTCCATACCTCTTCTCTCATGACTGACATCCCATTCAAGTAAACTATAACAGCTCCTGTTCTGCCTGGTTTTGACATTCCTGATGCAGGTGTAAGCTTTGGCCCCATAAGGCCTCCGCCGTTATTATATCTCACACCTGGGAATGTTTCTGCAATGTATTGTCCAAGTGTATAGCTTTGTGTATATGGTTTCATAGCTATAGTATCTCTATACCAATCTCTTCTGATAGGAAAGTTTGGAATAGGAGATGGAGAGTTCTTTGGCGTTATAAGCTGTGATGTTACAACTACAGGACTCAATTCAAATGCCATTGCGTGTTCCCCATCGTCTTTATTGAAATATATGTTTTCAACAATCTTCTGGTATTTAGGAGTATACTTCACCTTTTCTCCTTTAAGCGGATATTTGTACATAGGTGCAAAATAGTCGTCTTGCAGGATAGGAGTATGTGAAGTACTTCTTCCATTCTTTCCTACTGCGCTAATGATAAATCGTGTATCCTCCGGGAAATTTACATCTTTCAAGACCCAGTATCCTGAATCAATCTGTCCCATTGCAGAGAAGTTGATAGATGGAGCAACAAAAGATACTGTGGCATTTTTAGTCAGACGCAAAGGGTTTACTACTTTACCAAATAGTGTTTGGTTGTACTCTCTTCCAAAATATGGTGTATCGCTTTTACCTTGAAGAATTTTCTCATTGTCATAATATTTCCATCCTTGAGTCTGCATAAGCAGATCACCTCTATACATTCGCATATCAAGTGGAATAGAATCATTGAAGTACCAGGCAATATTTTCTATATATCCTTTAACTTCGCTCTTTAGCATCATATATGATTCTATATTAGTCTGTTCAATATTTTCCACAACTCCGGCATCATAGACTGATACTGAAAAGACATTTGTGCTGTCTGCAATTTTCCCTGGGAGTTTTAACTTGAAAGTTATTTGTTCCCTCTTTCCATACATGGTTTTATCTGCTGACAAATCAAGTTTTATTCTTTCAGGATCAGGCAATACAAGGAATGCCCTTTCTGCATATACATTCCCTTCCAAATCAGCAACAGTAATGGAATGTATTCCAGGAGTTAAAGATTTTAACTGTAGTGAATATGTTTCTGATATCTGCTCCAGATTTCTATTAAAGTAAATTTCTGAATTATTATGAATCATTACATGAAGATCCGTTTGGCTGGCCAGTTCGTCAGATATGGTAATTTTGAGATTGAACTTGTCTGCATCTGAATAGCTATATTTTCCTACTATATCAAAACAGCCTTCAATAGTGACTCCGCTTGATATCGCTTTCTGAAGTTTAATTTCATCATCTTCGTGGCCTAAAGTATCTTTTACGGAAGCTTTCATAGTACCTGCCGGTACCGATTTTATGATTACTTTTCCAAAGCCCAACGTGTCTGTTGAGTAATTTGCAATGACAGATCCTTTAGAGTCATATATTTCTCCAAATACTTTAGCCCCTATTCCCCCTTGGTTTAAGCTCTTTATATATACCGTTGAACTTTTGCCAGTCACATAATTTCCACTTTCAGGTAAAAATTGGACATCATATCTGTTTTTTGATTTATCCTGTTTGATGCTGTCTTGAGGCATCATTTCTCCAATTCTCAAATAATCTGTCCTGTTCTTTACCTTTTTATTGCGCATTTCTCCCACAAGCTTGTCCTTCATAGGATTAGTAAGTTCCAGCTCTTTATAGAACATATACTCCGCAGGCCTGTTTAGCATCCAGTAGGTATAAGCTCTAATAATACCCCTGCCTGTAGAATTCATCTCTGGGACTACTATATGTCCTGAAAAAGAATTGTTTATTCTCTTGATTTTCTTTCTCACTGCAACACTAGGCTCATAAAAGGCAAAATTCTTCCAGCTTGCTGCATCTCTATAAAGCTGGTCTGTAATCAGCTCAACGTATATATAATTGGACTCATCAAACTCACTCGCATATGAAGCATTCTCCACATAGCCGCTGAACCAAATGGTATCAGTTGCAAAGTAGACGTCCTTGTCTGTATGGAGGTATACTTTTTCTGGAGAAAGAAGTTTTGAGTAATTATGAAAAAGTTCCTTCTGTTTGCTTGATTCTGTTTGTGCGCTTGCGGTTGAAAGTGACAAAGCAGCGCATATCAGCAGGGCCAGTTTTCTGTACATATATAGTGCTTTTAAGTTATTCTTTTAAGCAAAAATACATGATAAAAATTTTACATGTGCATTTTTCAAGAAAATTTAACCAATTGACTATCTGTGTTTTAATAAATTTTATACAGTAGTAAATCAGGCAATGTTTAACATTTAATCCAATTGGGTACGTTTCCCCAACGAAATGTCTCCACCTCAAGACCTCCGGCACATATTGGTATGATTTTGTGCCCAGGCAGGTATCCCAACCCCCTCCCGGGCACATTCGGATACCATTCTGTGCCCACAACACAACTGTCGGGAACAAAATTACATGAAATTGTTCCCGACAGAATATTAACATTCCCCCTCTAGCAACACATAGCTGCAGGAGTGCAATTATTTCCTCCTTGAAGCCGGTTCACTATTCTCCTTCCTCTCAATTACCTTCTCCACATAATGATACTGTCTTGCAGCAGATCTTCCTTCCACCTCAATGCGGTATTGCGAGTCTGAATCGGAGGTGTAGAAGCTGATTGTAGCCTCACCGTTCTCATCAAGCTTCACCGCAGGGTTCCAGTACAGGGTGATGCGGTTGTCTTTGGCCTTGGATCTCTTGCTCTCCGGTGTATCGTATTTTGGAGAGTAGAATCTGGCTGGTTTCTGCCAACCTAGAGGGTAAGCACTGGTAACGTTATATGGAACCAAGTCTGTCCTTACATGAGGTTTTGTTCTCACCATCAGCACAGGAAATGAGAAAAGTTCACCCATCTCAAATGCTGGCTGGAATGGAGCTGCAGCCAAGCCCGATACATATACAATTGACTCAACTTCAGATAAAGGGATATTGAGTACTGAATATACTGACTGCTCTCCCATTGCAGGCACATACATACCATTAAGATAAGTCAATACTACACCCCATCTGCCTGGTGCTAACGGATATCCTCTGCCATTCATACTTGCCGGAGATTTTTTAGGACCTATAAGCACTCCTGCCGGTATAGGTTCACCATTTAAATCTCTTGGTTTTTCAACTCTCTCTCCAAAACCGCCATAATACTCTCTCACACCTGGGTATGCCTGCGTGACATATTGTCCCACAGTATAGCTTCTTGAATATGGTTTCATATCCAGCGAATCCCTAATCCACTCTCTTCTCAACGGATAATTTGGGAGAGGTGCCGGTGAGTTCTTTAGGGTAACCAGCTGTGATGTTACAACAATCGGGTTCAGTTCAAATGCCATTGCGTGCTCGCCGTCATCTTTGCTGTAATAGATTGATTCAACAGTAGTAGTGAATTTTGGGGTATACTTGACTTTCTCTGTTTTTACCGGATACTCATACATTGGGGCAAACCAGTCATTCTGCAATACCGGAGTATGAGTCTGACTCTTGCCATTTTTGCCCACTGCACTTACAATGAATCTGGTATTTTCTGGAAAATCCACATCCTTTAGTACAAAGTAACCGGAATCAATTTGCCCCATTGCCCTGAAATTTATAGACTGTGCTATAAATGAAACCGTAGCTTTCTTTGTAAGGCCAATAGGATTTACCACCTTGCCGAAAAGTGTCTGCTTGTACTCGCGGCCAAAGTAAGGAGTTTCACTCTTGCCTTGCAGAATCTTCTCTGTATCATAATATCTCCAGCCGTGAGTCTGCATAAGCATATCCGCCCTCTGCATTCTTGCAGCCAATGATATTGTATCAGTGAAGTACCACTCAATGTTCTCAATATAACCTTTAAGCTCACTCTTGAGAAGCATATAAGATGGCAGAGTTGTTTTCTCGCTATTGTCTGCTATACCCATATCGGTAACGGAAACGGAGAAGTTGGATGAGCTGCCAAGCATATCTTTTGGAAGCTTTATCTTCACATTCATCTGCTCCCTCTTGCCGTATTGTTCTTGTTGTGTTCCAATAGACAACGCTTCTTTTTGGGATGGGAGAACCACAAACGGCCTTTCCGCATATACATTGCCTCTTGCATCCACTACTGAAATGGAATGTATTCCTGGAGTCAATTGCAGCAGACCAAGAGCAATTTTCTCTTCTGCTTTTGAAAGCTGTTTGCTGTAATAGATTTCTGAACCGTTATGAAGATAGATATGCAATGAGTTGGATAGTAAAGTTTCTGAAGTGCTGATCATGAAAACTGCCTTGTCTTCATTAGCATATTCCTGTGCACTTACATTCAACGAGCCGTTAATGGTAACACCGCTGGCCAATGCTTGTGGTAGCTTCACCTTCTTTCCTTCATATCCCAATGTATCCTTTACTGTTGCAGTAAGCTTTCCTTGCGGCAAAGATGCTATAACAGTCTTTCCAAATCCAAGTGAATCTGTATTGTAGCTGGCTATAACATTATTGTCTGAATCCACAATCTCACCAAAAACAGCTGCACCTGCTCCTCCTTGTCCAATAGCTTTTATATATACTATAGCCTTTTCTCCTGATACATAATTCCCGCTTTCCGGAAGAAATTGCACATCATAGCGTTCTTTCTCATCCTTGCCGGACTCTGTCTTCTTCTTGTCGTCTGGAGAAAGTTCTCCTATTCTCAAATAATCCTTCTTGTGTTTTACCTTTTTCTCGGCCATAGCTGCTACCAGCTTGTCCTTCATTGGGTTGGCAAGCTCAAGCTCCTTGTAGAACATATATTCAGCTGGTCTGTTTAGCATCCAGTAAGTATATGCCCTTATGACAGCCCTGCCTGTAGAGTTCATTTCAGGAACTACTATATGTCCCTGAAAATTGTTGCCAATGCGGCGGATCTTTTTTCTTACTACCACCTCCTTCACATACTCTGCATATTCAGAAAGACTCCTTTCATTTTTATAAAGCTGGTCATTTATCAGCTCTACATAAATGTAGTTTGACTCTTCAAACTCACTTGTGTAGGAAGCATTCTCCACATAGCCGCTGAACCAGATGGTATCAGTTGCAAAGTAGACATCCTTGTCTGTGTGAAGGTATACCTTTTCCGGAGAAAGGAGCTTTGAGTAATTGTGGAACATTTCCTGCTGTTTGTCCTGGGCGGAAATGTTGCCGGTGATTATAAGTTGTGCCAGAATTATGGCAAGATAGAGGAAATGTGACTTTTTCATATGTTTTGCTGTTTTTGTCTTTACTGCAAAAATATGTAAAGGAAACCTCTTGAATATTACACAAAAGTGTAATTTGGAAAATGGGGGGGGTAAAAATTACACTTTTGTGTAGTTGCTAAAATTAGCAATTTTAGAAAAAGAAAAACTTTTTCAGGTTTTTCTTTTTCTGGCATGATTTCTAAAATAAACGACATAGATTTAAAGCCAAATTAAAATGATTGTATTATGGAGCTGGAGATTATCAGGAGTAAGATTTATGAGATCCGCGGGCAACGGGTAATGTTGGACAGGGATTTGGCACAAATGTACGGTGTGGAAACAAAAGTTTTAAACCAGGCAGTAAGGCGAAACTTGGAAAGATTTCCCGAAGATTTTATGTTTGAATTAACAAAAGATGAGTATAACACCTTGGAAATCAGTTCAAGGTCACAAATTGTGACCTTGAACAATAAAAGAGGTACAAATATCAAATATGCTCCGCTGGCATTCACTGAACAAGGTGTTGCGATGTTGAGCAGTGTCCTTAAATCAAGCACTGCAATACAAATAAACATTTCTATAATGCGTGCCTTTGTAACAATGCGCAATTACGTATCTTCTGTTTCAACAATAACACCAGATCTTGCAGAATTCAAAGAACGCCTGTTGCAAATTGAGCAATCCTGTAAGGATAATGCAGATGCGGTAAATGACCTTTCAGAAGATATTCAAAACGAACTTGATGATATATACCTTGCAATGTCGCAACTTGCAGCCAAACAAAAGGAAATTAACAGCGAATCACCAAGACCTCGTATTGGGTTTAAGAAATAGCGGTTACCCGCTATTTCTTTTTTCGTTTGTCCGTTCCACCTTCCTTTCAATAATCCTCTCCGCATAGTGATACTGTCGGGAAGCAAATGTTTTATGCCGGATCGCAGCGTAGTGACGAGAAGTAGAATTTTGGGAAGAATTTGACTTCTTTACCTGTGACGATGTCAAATAATACATTTACACAGTGTCCTGCCAGAACCCATGAGGCTACGGATAATTGTGGCAGCTGGCATTGCATGTCTTCTTGTCTGTATGTGTCTATAATTTGGTTGAGCCATCTGTTTGGCATATCCCAGAATGCACTATATCTTGATACGTAGTCAGCCAGTGTGATATCAAAGCCTTCATTGGAAGATGCTATTTCTGTAAGCTGGTATCCTCCAGGTTTGACAATTGTGAGGAATGCACCCCAACCAAAATTGTATGGATGTAGTACGGGTATCTTTTTCTGTGAACACAGCTGGTCAAATACAAATGCGATATCGTTGCTGAATGGGATTGTGTTAATTGCAATCTTTACATCTTTAAGTAGCCCAATGATGTTATCATTGTCGGGATCAATGTTATGAAACTGGATGTTGGCAGAAGGATTTATGCGCAACAGCCTTTTGGCAAGACGCTCTGCCTTAAATTTACCGATGTCGGCTTTTGTATAGTTGTGTGCATTTAGATTGCATTCTTCTACTTTTCCTCCATCTGCTATAACGATGTCTTCAAAGCCGATACGTAGGGCACACTCTGCAATTACGCTTCCAATTTCAGCTCCAGCAATCAAAATGCGTGTCTCTTTTATTTTTTCCTGCTCGTCTTGGGTGATGTAAATCCTGTTGCAATTGTATCTGTCCATAATGCCTTGATTTTTGTATAGGCAAAATTAGGTTGAGATTTTCAAATGACTGCAACACAAAAGTGTAATTTTAAAATCTGAATTGTTCGAACCGGTTATTCGTTTTTATTTTCAGCAAGGCGTTGGATTGTATGTCCGGTTTTCTGGCTTACATATTTGGCCCATTTTTTCCACTCGCCTGTGTGGCACATTCCGTGGGGAACTGTATGGAGCAGTTCGTGGATTAGGGTATTGCGGATAGATTTTTCTGGGTTGTTCAGGGTGTATCTGGAGATTTCTATGTAGTAGTTGTATTCTGAATTCTTTTGTAGACGGCATCTGCCAAGTGTGCGTCTGGTGCCAATGAGTTTTACCGTTGGGCATACGGAACTTGAAACTGGAACATTCAGTTCCTTGAGCAATGCGGTACATTCTGCCAGCATTTTATTTATGCGGGGGTCGGTCTTGGGGCCGTCCCATTTGTTGATGGGTTTTGCGGGGTTGAGTGTGGGCTTGTGTGTTGGTCCTTTCTGGCGGGGCTTATTTCTGTTGGGCCCGTTCACTGTATAGGTCTCCTTATCCGTCTCAAACAGAGATGGTCTGATGAGGATTATGCATAGTGCTGAGAGGAGTATTATTGTTAGGGTGAACCACATATCAGGAACCAAAGGTAGCAATATTTTCAGTTTTGAAATGCGAACATTTATTACGATATTTGCGTTACGAAAAAACCGTAACGTAAATATCGTAATGAGTATGAAGCCTAATAATCCATTTTTGATAGCAGGATATTACAGTCCGGAATTCTTTTGTGACAGGGTGAAAGAGACCAGAGAAATTTCTGATGCATTGTATAATGGCAGGAATGTGACACTGATTTCGCCACGCCGTATGGGCAAGACAGGCTTGATTTGTCATACATATCACATGTTGAAGGAGGAGCATCCGGATATTGTAACATTGTATATGGATATTTTCTCAACACAATCATTGGGCGATTTTGTGCATGTGTTTGCGAAGACGGTACTTGGAAAGCTTGATACTTTGCCGCAAAAGGCTTTGAACAGGGTGAGCCAGTTCATCCGCAGTTGCCGTCCGTCAATTACGTTTGATGAATTGACAGGTTCTCCTAAAGTAACTGTTGATATAGCTCCAAATGAGGAGGAAAATACCTTGAAAGAAATTTTTGAGTATTTGGCTTCTTCTGAAAAGCGCTGTTATATTGCCATTGATGAGTTTCAGCAAATTAGAGAATATCCGGAGAAAGGGGTGGAGGCTTTGTTGCGTTCGTATATACAGTTCTTGCCAAATGTGAATTTCATTTTTGCAGGAAGCAAGATGCATATGATGAACGACATGTTCATGTCTTCAAAAAAACCGTTTTATCATAGTACGCAAATCATAAATATTACAAAAATTGATCGTGAGGAGTATGCTAAATTTGCTTCAAGACATTTTGCGCTTAAGGATATAAAGTTGCCGGAGACGGTATTCAACTATATCTATGACCTGTATGACGGGCATACATGGTACATTCAGTATCTGCTTAACAGGTTATACAGCTATGATTGGGATGTGGATATGGAACTGGTTCATTTTACTATAGATCAGATTGTTTCTGAATTCAGCTACTCATATGCAAATCTGATGAAATCCCAGGCTCCTGGAAGTGTGCGTCTCCTAAAGGCTATTGCCAAGGAGAGGTGCGTGAAGGAGATAATGTCGGGAAGCTTTATTGCCAAACATAAATTGAAGGCTGCCAGCAGTGTAAGTTCTTCTCTTAAAACGCTTATTGAGAGGGAACTTGTGTATGAGACCGATAACGGTTATATTATTTATGACCGGTTTATGGGTGAATGGTTGCGGGAGCAACCTTTCTAGTTTTCTTCTCCACCCAGGCGCTGGATGGTGTAGCCGGTCTTGCTGCTTACATATTTGGCCCACTTCTTCCACGCTCCGGTGTGTCGCATTCCGTCGGGAACAGTATGCAGCAGTTCGTGGATGAGGGTGTTTCGGATAGATTTTTCTGGGTTGTTCAGGGTGTATCTGGAGATTTCTATGTAGTAGTCGTATTCTGTATACTTTTTTCTGCTTCCTTTAGCGCAGCATCTGCCAAGAATGCGTCTGGTGCCAATGAGTTTTACCGTTGGGCATACGGAACTTGAAACTGGAAC
>CALCHD010000031.1 GCA_937901105.1 uncultured Bacteroidales bacterium
TCAGGCGTTCAAACAAAGTAAACGAAGGCTTGTTCATAAGTGCCAGCACCTTATCTTCTATATGCTCCGGCGCCACCTTAAGCCTTCCGCTGGTATGCTTTGTAACAAGCTCCTCAAAATAGGGCTTTGATGAACTGTCCAGGAACCCTTTTGCATCAAGGAAGAGGTCATATCTTATGCCGCTGCCAATGTAGGCATGCTTGATCCCCTTAATCTCAGAAACACTCTTGTACAGCTTGAGCAGCCTTCTGTGCGAATTGTTAAGGTTCGGACACATTTTTGGGAACAGGCAGCTCTTTCTGAAACATTTCTCACATACGCTTCTGTCATTGCCCGCCATTCCGTACATGTTGGCTGTAGGCGCGCCCAAATCGGAGATATTTCCCGCAAATCCAGGAAGTTCCTTAAGTCTCTCTATTTCAGCCAGGATAGACTCCTCGCTCCTGCTCTGTATGTGCTTGCCCTGATGGGCTGCAATTGTACAGAAGCTGCACCCTCCAAAACAACCCCTGTGGGTATTTATGGAGAATTTGATCATCTCATATGCAGGAATGTGTTTTCCCTTGTATTTGGGATGCGGCAATTTTGTGTACGGCAAGTCATAGATAGAATCCAGCTCTTCAGTGGTTGGAAGCGGATAAGGGGAGTTTACCACCACATATCTCTTTCCAATCTGCTCAACAAGCTGCTTGCCAACCATTCTGTTGGCCTCAAGCTCTATGGCGTTGAAGTTCTCAACAAATGCCTTTTTGTCTTTAAGGCATTTCTCGTATGGGTGAAGGAATATCCTGTCGGGATTATCTGCAGGCTTCTCCTCACTGATCCATGCCACCTGCTGCAGCTTGTTCTTGTCTTCCCAGGCTCCTTCCTCAATGTGCCTTGCCACATCAATGATGGCCCTCTCCCCCATTCCATAGATGAGGTAATCTGCCTTGCTCTCCACAAGCACAGAAGGAAGGAGCTTGTCCTGCCAATAGTCATAGTGGGTAAAGCGCCTTAGTGAGGCCTCAATTCCACCTATAACTACAGGGGTATCGGGATAAAGCTGCTTAAGGATGTTTGAATAAACCTTTACTGCATAATCAGGCCTCATGTTTGGGGCCCCGTTTGGGGTATATGCATCATTGCTGCGGAGCCTCTTGGCTGCAGTGTAATGGTTTACCATTGAGTCCATTGCCCCGGAATTTACACCAAAGAAAAGCCTGGGAGCCCCAAGCTTTTTAAAGTCGCGCAAATCGTCACGCCAGTTTGGCTGGGGAACAACAGCCACCCTGTAGCCGTTGCTCTCCAGTACCCTGGCTATAACTGCAGTTCCAAATGAAGGGTGGTCTATGTAGGCATCTCCTGTAAAGATGATTACATCTACATAATCCCATCCCAGGGCATCAATTTCCTTTTTTGTAGTAGGTATGAATCTCCCTTTTTCCATTATAATTACATTCTCTCAGGCAATTTGATGCCCAAGATATCCATTGCGTTTACAAGTACTTTTGCAATCACCTCAATAAGGGCAAGCCTCTGGTCTCTCAAAGCACCGTTCTCCTCATTAAGGATAGTTGTATCGTGGTAATACTGGCTGAACTCCTTAGCCAAATCGTATGCATAGTTTGCAATTACCGCTGGAGAGTGAGCATCACCTGCCTCTTTAACCCTCTGTGGGTAAATATTGAGCATCTTAATGATCTCAACCTCTTTAGGAAGCAAAGTAGCCTCAGAAACGATTGCAGGGGCAAATCCGCGCTCTGCAGCCTTTCTCAAGATAGATCTGATACGTGCATGGGTATACTGGATGAACGGACCTGTATTGCCGTTGAAATCGATTGACTCTTTAGGGTCAAACAACATGGTCTTTCTAGGGTCAACTTTAAGAATGAAGTATTTTAACGCACCCTGACCTATCATCTCAAACAGCTCCTCTCTCTCTGCCTCCGGCATATCATCAAGGCGGCCAAGAGCCAACGAAGTCTCCTTGGCGGTAGCATACATATCCTGTACAAGATCATCTGCATCTACAACTGTTCCCTCTCTTGATTTCATCTTGCCCTCTGGAAGCTCAACCATTCCGTAAGACAAGTGGTAAATATAATCACTCCAGTCAAAGCCAAGCTTCTTGAGGATAAGCTTCAACACCTGGAAGTGGTAGTTCTGCTCATTTCCAACAACATAAATATGCTCATCAAGTGTGTACTCTGCAAATCTCTGGTGAGCAGTACCCAAATCCTGTGTCATGTATACAGAGGTACCGTCGCCACGGAGAAGGAGTTTCTTGTCAAGACCGTCGGGAGTAAGGTCACACCATACAGAGCCATCCTCGTGTGTCTCAAAAATGCCCTTCGCAAGACCCTCCTGAACCAATGCCTTACCCAAAAGGTAAGTCTGTGACTCATAATATGTCTTATGGAATGAAATACCAAGGCGGCTGTAGGTTTTGTCAAACCCCTCATAAACCCAGCCGTTCATCTTCTTCCACAGCTCAACAACCTCAGGATCACCCTGCTCCCATTTTACAAGCATAGCCTGGGCCTCCTTAAGGATTGGAGCCTGTTTCTCTGCCTCCTCTGCAGGAACACCCTGCTCAATTAGCTCCTTTGTCTGTTTCTTCAACTCATTGCTGAAAGCAACATAGTATTTTCCTACAAGGTGGTCACCTTTTATTCCCGACGACTGTGGAGTCTCACCATTGCCCATCTTCAACCACGCAAGCATGGATTTGCAGATGTGGATACCACGGTCGTTCACAAGGTTAACCCTAATCACATTATGGCCATTGGCCTCAAGAAGCCTTGAAACCGACCATCCCAAAAGGTTGTTTCTTATGTGGCCCAAATGAAGCGGCTTGTTGGTATTTGGAGAAGAGAACTCAATCATCACGCTCTTTCCTGTAGCAGGAAGCTGTCCGAAATTCTCCGCAGCAGAAATCTCCACAAAAATATTTTTCCAGTACTCCTGGGAAAGCTTGATATTAAGGAAACCCTTAACAACATTAAAGTTCTCAATAAACTTGTCATTGGCCTTAATGTACTCACCAATCTCTGTAGCAGTTGCCTCAGGAGCCTTTTTGCTCATCCTCAGCAACGGGAACACTACAAGGGTTACATCACCCTCAAAATCGGGATTGGTAGACTCTACCTTAATCATCTTGTCATCAGCCTCAACACCATAAAGTGCCTTAACTGCCTCTTTGGCAATATTGCCTATAAAAATCTCTGGAATCATCTTTATTGATACTCAATTAGTTTTTAGAAAAATACTCCTTCATTGCAGCCTTAACCTTAGGTGAAAGCTTGAGCAATGTAAACATTGTAGGGAATGCCATAAGGGCATAAGCCAAGTCAATAAGACCAACTGCAGCCTTTAGAGGAATCATTGCAGCCACAACAAGCATTGCAAGGAAGAAGATATTGTAATATTTTGCATACTTGGCACCAAACAGGAAGCCAGTACATTTCTGTCCGTAATAAGAATAGGAGAACATTGTTGAGAATGCAAAGAAGAACAGCATAGCCAACA
>CALCHD010000032.1 GCA_937901105.1 uncultured Bacteroidales bacterium
TTGGAGTATTCCACAAAAGAAGTTACTACCCCCCTTGGCATTGCAAAATGCAGCCTTCCGGAAGAGAACCTGATTTTGGGAACTGTCCTCAGGGCAGGCATTCCTTTGCACACAGGCCTTCTCAACTACTTTGACAAGGCACAGAACGCATTTATTGCTGCGTACCGAAAATACGGAAAGGACAACAAGTTTACCATTCAGATTGAATACATAAGTTCACCAAAGACAGAGGGCAAGACATTGGTCCTTGCAGACACCATGCTGGCTACAGGGTCATCCATCGTATTGGCATACAATAAATTGTGCGAACTGGGAGAACCAGCCCACACACATATTGTCTGTCCTATTGCCAGTGAATACAGCCTTGGATACCTTTCAAAGCAGCTTCCTCACAAGAAGGTTACCCTTTGGGTTGCCGCAATTGATGAAGAGCTCACCAACAAGTCCTATATAGTGCCGGGCCTTGGAGATGCCGGCGACCTTGCATACGGAGACAAGCTATAGCTCTTTACGGAGCCTTGCTATAGGGATATTGAGCTGCTCCCTGTATTTTGCTACAGTACGGCGGGCAACTTTATATCCCTTTTGATTTAGAACCTCTACAAGCTCCTCATCAGTAAGCGGCTTGCCCTTATCCTCCGCATCTACGCTTTCTACAAGAATCTTCTTGATCTCTCTGGTAGAGACCTCCTCTCCCCCTTCTGTCATAAGGCCTTCAGAGAAGAAATATTTGAGCGGATATATTCCAAAATGGGTCTGTATATACTTGCAGTTCACCACGCGTGAAATAGTGGAGATGTCAAGCCCGGTCTTCTCCGCTATATTCTTGAGCACCATAGGCTTAAGTTTGGTCTCATCACCTTCCATAAAATATTCCCTCTGGAACTCTATTATGGCATTCATGGTATTCTGCAATGTATTCTGCCTCTGCTTTATAGCCTCAATGAACCACTTGGCTGAATCAAGCTTCTGCTTCACAAAAGCTGCAGCCTCCTTGCCGGCTCTGGTATTTGTATTGGACGATTCCATAAGCAGGCTGGCATACCTCTTGTTTACCCTCAATTCAGGGATTGAGAATCTTGGCATGCTCATTATGAGCTCGCCATCCTTCTCTTCCAAAAGAAAATCCGGCACAATCTGCTGCGCCTGGTCTTCATAGGAATCATCTATCTGTCCGCCCGGACGGGGATTCAGCCTCACTATCTCATCTATAGCCTCCTTAAGCTCCTCCTGGGTTATCCCCATTCTTGAAATTATCTTTGAATAGTGTTTTTTTGTAAACTCCAGAAAATAAGTGTCCAATATTGTACGCGCCCTTTCCTGGGCTACAGTCTTGGGCTCAATCTGCAACAGAAGGCACTCCTGAAGGTCGCGTGCGCCAATGCCAGCCGGTTCAAACTCCTGAATCACCTTAAGGATCTGTTCCAGCTCATCCTCTGTTGTCTCAATGTTAAGGCGGAGCAGAATATCATATGACAGCGACTCCAGGTCTCTCCTCAAATACCCGTCATCATCTAGGCTTCCTATCATAAACAGGGCTATAGCCCTGGCCCTCTCATCCAGTTTCCTGTAACCAAGCTGCACAATAAGGTTTTCCTGAAAGCTCTCCCTAACAGAAAATGTATTGTACTGGGGCTTGCTGTCCTTACCCTGATTGTTTACGTAAAGCTTATATGATGGGGTGGGGTCATCTGCGGGATACTCGCTCAAAGAGACATTCTTTGGAGCATCGTCTTCCGGATTGTCGCTGGCTGTGATTTCATCCAGCACAGGGTTCTCCTCCAGCTCCTTCCTTATTTTCTGCTCAAGCTCCAACGCAGGAAGCTCCAGAAGCTTTATTGTCTGGATCTGAAGTGGTGATAGTTTCTGTTGCTGTTTTTGCTGTAACCCTTGTTTTAACATACGGCAAAGATACAATTTTTTTTAACTTCGCATTCTCAAACAAACCCCGTTATGGAGAGCCAAAACAAAGATTTGAAATTGGATATAAGTGCGGTTATTGCTTCTAAAAGTGAAAGATTAGCAAAATACGCACCAAAGTTTATTATCAGGTGGATGAAAAATATAATCCACCAGGATGAACTCAACCAGATACTGCAATACAGCAATGGCGCCATTGATGTAGAATTTGCCGATAAAGTCCTTCAGTGGCTAAACGTAAAAAGCAACGTAAAGTTCATTGACAGAGAGAGTTTGGACCCAAACAAAAGATACATTTTTGTTTCCAATCACCCCCTTGGAGGCCTTGATGGGCTCACCCTCATCTCCCTTTTTGGAAAAAC
>CALCHD010000033.1 GCA_937901105.1 uncultured Bacteroidales bacterium
GATGTGATTTCTGTCCATTGCCCTTTGAACGAGCGTACCAACAACCTTATCGGTTATGAGCAGCTTAAGCTAATGAAGCCAACTGCATATATTATAAATCTTGGACGTGGCGGCATTATAAATGAGGCTGAGCTTGTTCAGGCATTGAATGACAACCTTATGGCAGGTGCAGGTGTGGATGTGTTCTCAAAAGAGCCTCTGCCGCTGGACTCACCTTACTTCAAGGTTGCGGACCCATCAAAAATCTTGCTTACACCGCACATAGGATGGGCAAGCCAGGAGGCACGCAAATGCCTGGTTGAGAAGATTGCAGAAAATATCAGGAATAACTGATAGAAAAGTTCAGATATTTAGTTCGCGAAAATAAGTAGAGAGGACTATTGCGTAAGGGGACCTCATTCGACGGTTGTGAGTTATTTATGCGCTTGCGCATAAATGACGAAGCAGAGGAGACTGCGTCGTCCCCTGGAGTGATAGTCCTCTCTACTTTTAATTTAGTTAATCTATAATCCCTTTTAAATGAAAATAATTTTACGTAATCTTTTATCTGCGGTAATGCTATTTATGCCTTTGTTGACATCAGCGCAAGGCAGCGGCTGGAAAGATGCAAAGGACGGTTTCTATAAGGAGATCTTTATGGACAGCGGAATCAAGCTGTATGACAGGACAACACTTGCAGCAGTTGATTCACTCAATTTGAGCATGGAGGTGTTTCTGGCAAAGAAAAATGACAGGAATGACACCCTCATGCAGCACAGGTGCTTTGCTGGATGGGAGGGAGACAGGAATGGTATCCTTCTTTATCCCGACGGGGCTCCACGTTTCAGGGTGATGTATGTGAATGGTGGACTTGCCGGTTCGCACGGAAGATCATTGGGAGAAGAGGGCAGGGATGCAATCAGGAAATATGTGGCAGCAGGAGGTTCATATCTCGGAACATGTGCGGGTGCATTTGTGGCTTCGCAAGGATACATAGATGTTGAAGATAATTATACACCCAACAAGAACTATCTTGGAATCTGGCCGGGCAGGGTGAGAGATACTTACCTTGCAGACAAATGGCTGACAATGTATATGGATGAGGATTGTCCGCTGCTTAAGTATTATGATTTTGGCGGAGACCTTAAAGTGGAGAATATCTATCACTTGAATGGCCCGTATGCCGCCCTGGAACCGCAGGATTCAGTGCCTGCCGGAACATTGCCATTATTGAGGGTTGATTATGATACTATTCCTCCACAAGGGCCAAGTATTGACAATCAGGTTACTTGCTGGGCATACAAGGCCAATGAAAAGGCCGGAACGGTAATCTCAATGGCTTCACATCCGGAGGATATTGCAACAGGGGAGAGGCTCCACCTTATGGAGGCATTTCTTCTGTATGCAATGGATAATACAGGCGCCCCACAGGTGAAGGGAGAACTTTTTTCAGACCAGGTGCGTGAGATGAACAAGGCAACAGAAGATGCTGTTCCTGAATTCACCAAGATTGGAGACCGCCAGTATCATCACTTTACAATTGATGTTCCAAAACGTGCACGAAAACTTGTAATTACCCTAGAGGGTGCAGATGGCGTTGACCTTTCATTGGCTGCAAATCCAGGCTCTCTTGCATTTTTGAAGGATGCGTTTGCCAAAGATGAATCTGATGGCAGCAGCAAGACCATTATGCTTAAAAAGCCTCAACAGGGCAAATGGTATATCTCTGTGTTCTGTGAGACTGCTCCGGATGCAGAATTTGGTGAGAATGGAGTGGCTTATACCGGCAGGACTGATGTGCTTAATGGTGTGCCGTACAGGATTAAGGTAGAGGTGAGGTAAGGGCGACAGCAAAAAAAGCGACTGTAAGTCGCTTTTTTTTATTTCAACGGAGAATCCGGCTCGCTTTTCATGTACTGGTACTCCAGGCGGTCAACAAGGCGCGGGAAGAACTTGTTCAGCCAAACAGTGAGCTTTCCAATAGGGGTGAGTACAATCTGGGCTTTCCTCTTGTATACTCCTTTTACCAGACGCTGGGCTACCTCCTCTGCGCTCATCATTTTCCCTTCGTCCCTTGGGGTTTCTCCCTGTGCAGAGCCGTCTGCAGTAAGGGCGGTGAATCGGATGTTTGAGGCGGTAAAGCCAGGGGCAAATATCATAACGTGCAATCCGTCATGCAAGTGCTCTACGCGCAAGGTGTCAAGGAAGCCGTATATTGCAAATTTTGAGGCGCTGTATCCTGTTCTTGCGGGCAGCCCCTTAAACCCTGCAATTGAAATGACGCCAACAACAGATCCTTTGGCTTTCAACAGATAAGGGAGAGCATATTTTGTGCAGAAAACGGTTCCCCAGAAGTTTACATCCATCAGGTTCTTAATAACGCCCAAATCCAGATCCTTGAACATTGCCCTCATTGAGATGCCGGCATTGTTTACAAGCACGTCAATTCTGCCGTAAACTTCTACTGTGCGGGCAATAAGGTTTTTGCAATCCTCCTCTTTAACTACATCGGTTTCAACTGCAAGAAATCTCTGTACCTGCTTGTCTGCAACTCTTGCAGTTTCACCATATATGTTCTGAAGAACTGCTACAGTACTTTTAAGCTTGTCTATATTTCTTGCAGCCAGTACTACGCAGTCGCCTTTGGCTGCAAATGCTTTGGCCGAAGCCAGGCCTATTCCTGAACTGGCACCTGTTATGATAACTACTTTCATGATCTGTCTTTTAGGTGTATCTTATTTTTCTGCCTATTCTCAAAACAGTAGTTTTGGTGATTCCGTTCAACTTGCACAGCTTGTTCACAGAAACTCCAGTCCTGTAGGCAATGCGTCCCAACGTGTCACCTTTGCGTACTGTCCAGTATCTGATCTTGTCTATTTCCTGTTTATAGGCAAATGTCCGGGCGTTCAGAACAAGTACCGGCTTGTGAACCTCATGGGTTTCAAAGTTTACAATGTCGTTAGGGTTGATAGGGTTGCCCAAGTATCTGAACTCCAGGTGAAGGTGATAGCCTGTAGAACGTCCGGTGTTGCCGCCCATTCCAACAGCCTGGCCAGCCTTTATTTTCTGGTCATTCTTTACAAGAATCTTGTTGAGGTGGCCGTAAAGGGTCTCAAGTCCGTTGTCGTGCCTTACCACAACAAAGTAGCCGTAGCCGCGGTCTCTTCTGGTAATCCTTACGGTTCCGTCAAAGGCGCATCTTACGGTGTCGCCCCTGTGCACTTTAAGGTCTATGCCGTAGTGGAATTTCCATTTCCTGAATCCCCAGTCTGAAGTCACATGCTTCACAGAAGGGGGGCAGTATCCTTTTACATCAATCTTGATTGTATCCTTCATCCCTACAAGCGAGATGCCGTATGGGTTGATTGTGGAGTTGCTCCAGATGTCATATTCGTCGGGAAGATCAGAGAAGTCTGTGAAATTCCTCTCTGTTGAGATTGGGATGATCTCCGGATTGGGGTTGTAGAAGATATCCTCAATGGAGGTTCCGCAATATTCCTGGTATGACAATGGCTTGAATTCCGGGTATGAGTGCTCTGACTGTGCAGTTTTCTTCTCTATACCCAATAACTTGCGGATGCCCGTACCCAATTTTTTCTGGGCACAGGCATCTGTGTAAATTCCAGCTGCAAAAAGCAGCATTATTGCTGTTATAAGTCTCTTAAGCGTCAATGTTTGCGTATTTGGCGTTTTGTTCAATGAATTCTCTTCTTGGCGGAACGTCGTCACCCATTAGCATAGAGAAGATTCTGTCTGCCTCGGCAGCGTTCTCAATGGTCACCTGTCTCAAGATTCTGGTGTTAGGATCCATGGTGGTGTCCCACAGCTGCTCTGCGTTCATCTCTCCAAGACCTTTGTATCGCTGGATGCTG
>CALCHD010000034.1 GCA_937901105.1 uncultured Bacteroidales bacterium
ACGGCAAGTATCCGACCACACCGTTTGCAACAGAGAATAAGACCGGCACCACTGGTGCTACTCTGACTCTGGCAAAGCCGCTCTTACGCGCATCTAGAAACACCTTTTCGTGCATTCCCTTTTGAGCGCGCACTACCGGAGCAAGCACCATAAAGCGCTCACCGCCTACAACCCAAAGAAGAAACTCACATAACCCGCATATGTGTTATCTGCACTGGATGCTTTAGGCATGCTCATTCTGAAGTTAGGGGCAAGTTTCACATATTTGCCCAACTTGAACTGTGCACCCAATACGGCAACCTGCTCATCTTTTGCAATGTTCCAGTCATCCTCCGAGCACAAATCATCAAATCTTGCAAAAATCTCTGTTTTTCCCGACAGTTTTACAGTAGAGAATAGAGAATATCCAAACTGGTCTGCTCCATCTGCAAATGAAGCGTTCTTCATAGCATTATACTCTGCACCAACAGAGAAACCGTCACCTTTGTATCCTACAAATGCTGCAATATTGGTTGTGTTTTTCTGGGAGTCATCAGCCCCTTCGTTCACAGAACCGTAAAGTCTCACGCTGAGTCCTTTTAGCGGTGTAAGTGTAACACCCATTCCGTAGTTGAGACCATCTTTTTTCTGCAGTTTCTTGTAACCCTCACCGTTTACGATAATTGCATCTGCCGATATGAAATCATTGAACTTGTATGAGGCTGAGATTCCAAGGTCTGCACTATGACCGAATTTGTACATGTCCTGGAAATCCTTCATGATGTACCTGTATCCCCAGAACTTCTCCTGAAAATTGAACTGTGTATTGGAAATCAGACCACCGTTAAAGGTGAAATTGTCTTTCTTCCAGGTAATCATGGCATTCTTTACATATGCAAGACGGTTATTGTCCGATACATCTGAAGATTTGCCCATATCGAGTACGCTCTTAATAGATAGTCCATTCCCAAGATTGTACTCATAGCCAAGATAACTCCTTTCAAGTTCAAAGCCCCTTACATCATTTTCAGCGCCAAAACCGGTATTGAAATTTCCAAATACCTGTACAATAGCCTTACCCTTAGGCTCCTCTGCTTTTACATTCTGCGCCTGTGCGCCCAAACCCATGCAAGCCAATAAGGCTGCCAAAATCATTTTCTTTCTCATCTTTTGTTGTTTTATTTTTTACGCTGCAAAATTATCGGGATTAAATTTAGTAATTATTTCATTAAGGTTAAGTTTTTGTTAAGGGATAGGATACCAATAGTGCCCATTAGGACGTCGTCCCAATGGGCACTTTTTTTATTTTTTTACAAATGCCTTTTCAAGGTCCTGGGAGATGTTTATGATGAAATCACCCATTTTCTCCAGTTCGCTTACTAGGTCCATGTAGTAGATACTGCTCTGGTAGTTCTTGCTTCCGTTCTCAATTCCCTCAATTTCAGTGTCTCTAAGATAGTTTCTGAGGGTGTTGATCTGGGTTTCGGCCTGGTATGCATTGGAAATGCCGGTGAGGGTTCCTTTATGGGCTGCGTTAAGGTTCTCTATCATCTGCATATATGCGTTTTCAACGGTTGCGGCCATCTTCTCCAGGTTGTTGATAGTCTGAGGATCAAATGTCCTATTGTGCCCGTTCTTTCTTGCAATGATGCGGCTGATTGTTTCACCGGAATCTCCCAGCGACTCCAGTTCTCCAATAATCTTGTACATTGCTTTAATCTTAACGGATGTCTCTTCGCTTATGTCGCCGGCAGATACCGAATTGAGGAAGTTTGCAATTTCCAGTTCTATACGGTCGGCTATCTCCTCGTATTTTACCAGTTTGGCGCGTATCTGCTCAAATTCGTCGGGATGAGAATTTGACATTGCCTGTTTTGCGTACTGCAGCCCTTTGTGGGAAATGGTTGCAAAGTGAATAATTTCCTTGAATGCCTGTTCTGTTGCCAATTCAGGAGTTCCTATAGGGCCGGCATTGATGTACATGAGCCTGTGTGGCTCTTTCTCTTGATTATCTGAAGATTTAATGATCTTGCAGACAAGCTTTTCAATGCCCGGGATAAACCAGATGAGTATGCAGGTATTTATGGTGTTGAATAAAGTGTGGAGCATTGAAAGTCCAAACAGTGCAGCGGTTTGTGAAGGGCTCTGCACCATGGTTCCATCAGCTGCTGTAATTGCCTCAACCACAAATCCCTGGGATGCCGGGTTTGGTACGGCAAATATTGCTGATGTTATAAACCCGGTAAGTTTGAGGAATAGAGGGAATGCAATAAGGGCCCAAATTACACCAAACAGATTGAATACCGTATGAGCGAGTGCAGCCCTTTTTGCAGATGTGTTTGCAACTGCTGCCGCTATGTTGGCGGTGATTGTGGTTCCAATGTTTTCTCCTAGCACCATTGCACAGGCCATGTCAAACCTTATCCAACCCATGTTGAGCATAATGAGGGTAAGTGCCATGGTTGCACTTGATGACTGGAGCACCAATGTGAGCAATGTGCCAAATATCAGGAATATAATTACAGAACCAAAGCCGTATCCTTGCCATCCCTGGATGAATGAAAGCACCTCTGGTGTTTTCTGTAAATCTGGAACCGACTCTTTCATAAGAGAAAGTCCAAGGAACAGCAGTGAGAATCCTACAATCAGTTCCGAAATGTTTCTTCTCTGGTCTTTCTTGGAAATTGAGAATATAAATCCAAGTGCCATTAGGGGTACTGCAAGGATTGAGATGTCTGCCTTGAATCCAAGCCAGGATACAAGCCATGCGGTTACTGTTGTGCCTATATTGGCTCCCATGATAACGCTGATTGCCTGTATTAAGGTAAGAAGCCCGGCATTCACAAAGCTTACAACCATTACGGTTGTAGCACTTGAAGACTGGATTACTGTTGTAATGCCCAATCCTGTGAGAACCCCTTTAAATGGGCTTGATGTCATGGATGAAAGGAAATTCCTTAACCTGTCACCAGCGGCCTTCTGAAGTCCGGCACTCATCATGTTCATTCCAAAAAGGAACATTCCAAGTGCACCCAGCAATGTTAAAATTTGTAGTATCATACAGTTTGTTATTTAATGATTTTCTCTATTTGCGCAATATTGAACCCTTTGATTTCTGTTACCTGCTCGTATGCGTATGGAAGATATTCAAACAGCTGCATATAGCTTTTTCCCCATTTTGGACTGTAATAAACATCTAGTTTCACAGTTTTGCCTTCTCCCTCTTTGGATATGTCTATTTTAGGATTGTCTGATTCAACTGCCTTCTTTAAGGCCTCAAGCTCTTCATGTTTGAAATACAGTTCTTTTCTATAGTAAGTTTCTTCAGTTCCATCCAATTTATATACGCTTTTGAAAAGGGCCAGGAACAATACACCTGTAAGAAGGAAAAAGAATCCGGCAATATTCAATCCTGTGCCGTATGGCAGAAACATTAAAGCTGTTCCGGCAATAATAAGAGATGATGATACAATAATATCACTTGCAGAGCGTACTCTGCTGAAATTTAGACTCATAATTGATATAGTTTTTAGTTGGTAAATACATAAGGAAAAGGTGCACCATGCGTATGGCACACAAGAAGGTTGTATTATACCAATCTAAATGAGAAGCCTGCAAAACCTTATGAACTGGCTTCCTGGTTCTGCAGCAGATGAGACATATACTGAATTATTGTATAAATTATTAGTTGCAAGATATGAAGAGTTGTGCTTGCCTGATTTTAATGTTGCCCAATGGCATTTCCCGGATGAAGCACTCTTCTTGTTCTTTTTTATGAGTCTTGAGGGACAATGGGCTGATGATATCTGGTATGAGGCAATGCATATATCTTTTTGGGGCTCAAACTGTGTGTGATGGTATTGGCTGTATTCTTTTGTGGGTGCAGGACTGATTTCCTGCATGAAAACATCTTCCTGCATGAATATGCCGGAAAACACAAGCGCCAAGGCAGCAAACAGAAGATATTTGATAATGCTCTTCATTCTGTATGCAAAGATAACCAAGATTGCAGAGAGAACCTTACATCTCCCTGCAATCTTAATATATTTGTAACATTTTGCAGATTATTCTGTGCAGATTAGAAGAGAAGGGACTGCAGGAACAGCACACCTACACCTGCTGCATATCCCAAGAATGCAATAAGTGTTACATTCTTGAAGTACCATGCAAAATTTATTTTCTCTAGTCCCATTGCAATTACACCCGCTGCAGAGCCAATGATAAGCAAGCTTCCTCCAACACCTGCACAATATGTAAGCAACAGCCAGAACAATCCATTTTGGCTGAATGCCTGAAGATATGCCGGGTCTGCACTTGCGGCAATCATCTCCGGTGAAGCAATAGGGTACATGCCCATACAGGCAGCTACCAGCGGAACGTTATCTACAATGGAAGAGAGCACTCCAACAGCTGATGCTATTGTAAATACTTCATGAACCTGTGAATCAAGGAAATTGGCAACCGAACCAAGGATTCCTGCACTTTGCAGGCCTGCAACAGACATCAGGATACCCAAGAAGAACAGGATTGTTGGCATATCAATATGCTTGAGCACTTTTGATACCCTGTTCTTGATAGATTCTTCCAGGTCCCTTTTTCTTCCGTACAATATCTCTGTAAGTATCCAAAGCCCTCCAAGTACAAACATAATTCCAAGGTATGGCGGCAGACCTGTTACACTCTTGAACACAGGGACAAACAGCAGTCCCAATACTCCTACGGCAAAAATACCCCTGCTGAATTTGTGTCCGATGCCTTGTGGAAGCCTTAATTCCATAGGCTGGCTTGAGAAAATGTTTCCGGTGTTTCTTCTGAACTTGAATGATGTTATGAAAAGTGGAACAGCCAGGGAAACTATACATGGAAGAATCAGATAATATACAAGTGGCCCGGTTGTTACATTACCCCTCATCCAAAGCATGATTGTGGTGATATCTCCAATTGGAGACCAGGCTCCACCGCTGTTGGCTGCAATAACTATGATGCTTGAGAAAATCCATCTGTCTTCCGGTTTTGCAATGATTTTTCGTAGCATCATAATCATAACAATGGTGGTTGTCATGTTGTCCAGAACAGCCGACATAAAGAATGTAATGCCGGCCATAAGCCATAAAAGCCTGAATTTCCTGCGTGTGGTGATATGCTTTGTAATAATGTAAAAACCTCCGTGCATATCAATAAGGTCTACAATTGTCATTGCGCCAATAAGGAATATAAGTGTCTCACAGGTGCTTCCAAGATGGTCCAGCAGTTCATGGCCTATATTTGCCTGCGGGTCCATAATTGCATAAACAGACCATATGAGTCCAAACATGAAGAGCGCTGTGGCAGCCTTGTCAATCTTTATTTTGTGTTCCAGGGCAATGCAGGCGTAGCCCAGAATAAATATTGTAATAAGTAAAGGTATCATACTAAAATCTCTATAATAAATTATACAATTATCCTCCCGACAGGAAACTGTCGGGAAGAATATATTTTTGTGGGATAAGTAATGATACCTCACCTATATGATGAGTCTGCCCAGAAGAAATATATGTCTGTGGGATACAGTTATGGCAGGAAGGGAGTTGTGCAGCAGGCTTACCCTGTGCAGATGCATGCCACATCTGTTTGTTGTCTCCCCCTGCTTGAGGCTGTATTTTGAAAAAGTGTGCCCCCACGGTTTCCCTTCATGAGGCTGCTGTATTGAGGAATTGCTCTCTGCAGCCAGGGCATGGGAAGGAAATTCACTGCTGCTGTTGCACTCTTGCAGGTAATATCCATATTCTCTACAATAAGCGCTTTCCGCAGCTGCGCCATCTTTTCCTGTCTGTGGTGAAGCCGTGAAAAAAGAGATAATTGCAATTATTATGGATATATATGCTTTCATGGGGGCGCAAAGTTAACACAAATATGAAAATCAGATACAGCAGAGGAGATTTATTTTGTAATAAGATGCCACAATGGGCCGTTGCCTTTTCCAATTTTCCTGGTACTTCCTTCAGCAATTGCTGCAGTTACGTATTCCTTAGCTTTGCTGATGGCTGATTCCAGCATGTCTCCGGTTACTGATGTTGCACCTTCTGCAAGTGATCCAGATATGAAAGTTGCTATTGCGGATGACAATGTACATCCGGTGCCGTGCAGGTTGGTGCTCTCAATTTTGCGGTGGGAGAAGTGCCTGATTTCTCCGTTGGGAAAAGCCAGGACATCACACATTGTATCACCTGTGAGATGCCCTCCCTTTATGAGGACACATGTCTGATATCTGTGTGCCAGTTCTTTTGCGGCCTGTTCCATTTCCTGGAATGACTCTATTTTCCTCCTCAACAATACTTCTGCTTCATGCAGATTGGGAGTTATGAGTGATGCTAATGGGATGAGGTTCTTTTCAATGCACTCCATTATGTCCTCATCAATGAGTCTGTGGCCGCTTGTGGAGACCATAACCGTGTCAAACACCACAAACGGCGGGGCATATTGCCTTATGGATTGGGCTATGCATTTTACAATTTCAGCATCTTTTACCATTCCAATTTTTATGGCATGGGGTTCTATGTCTTCCATTACAGCCTTTATCTGTTCTGATACTATTCTGGCCGGTATTGGGAATATCTCTTTTACCCCCAAAGTGTTCTGTACGGTAAGGGCTGTTATTGCGCTGGCAGCATACCCGCCCAAGGCTGTAATGGCCTTTATATCTGCCTGTATTCCGGCTCCACCGCTGGGATCTGAACCGGCTATTGTAAGCACTTTATATGTTTTATCCTTTTTCATAAGATTTATTTCATTTTTTGTATCAGATTTTCCAGTTCCATAATTGCATCTTCCAATGTAGCCTGGTTCCATACTGTTCCCAAAACTGCCACACCTCCAAATCCCAATTTTTTGACTGATTGGATATTTGAACTGGAAATTCCACCAAGTGCCAATACTTTGTTGTCTATAATCCCTTTATCAGCAGCACTTAAGAGAATCTCTTCCGGGAAACCTGCTTTATATCCTTCCTTGGATATGCTGTCAAATACAGGGCTGAGAGTCACATAATTGCAACTGTCCTTATTGGCCGCAACCTCTTCCAGTGAATGGCAGGAGCGGCTTATGCTGCAACGGCTCCAATATTCACCTTTAAAGTTTGCCTGAGGATTCCTGGAATTGAGGTGCACCCCCTTAAGGCGGTATTTTGCAGCCAGAGGAAAATGGTCGTGAAGTACTATCCTGTTATGGAAGTTGCTGTTTATCTGCAGTATGATCTCTTCCGTTTCCCTCTCCGTCAAGCCGGGCTTTCTCAGGTGGAATGTAAAATCATATTTCCCCATAAGAGCATTTATCCAAAGAGGCTCCCCATCAAAAACTTTTTCTTTACTGATTACAATCAATCTCATAATTCAATAACATTAAATTCCATTCTGCACAAATCCACTGTCATTAATTTTCCCGACAGTCTCTCTCCAAATCCGCAAATCAATTTAATGGCTTCATTGGCCTGCAGGGCCCCGATGACCCCAGCACAGGTGCCTATGGCAGGAACTGCCCTGCCGGTATGTGGTTCCTCTTGAGGCCACAAGTCCCGCAGTTTCCTCAAGCAAGTGGCATCATTGAATACTGAAACATATCCGCAGAAACCCTCGATTGCCCCATATACGAACGGGATGGATAGGCTTTCGGTAATGTCACTTACAATATATCTTGTTTCCATATTGTCGCATGCATCAACCACTATATCGTAACATGAGATTATATTGCTGATTTGTGCAAGATTGTTGCGGCTGATTTTCTCTGCGTATGTGTTTATGCACACATCACTGTTGAGTCCCTGCAACCTGGCAGCCGCTGCCTCCACCTTCAATTGTCCAAGATTTTTCTCTTCATAAAGCACCTGGCGGTTGAGGTTGCTTTCACTTACACAATCATAATCTATCAGACCTATTGTACCCACTCCAGCTGCGGTAAGATATAGGGCAACAGGTGAACCAAGTCCACCTGCCCCTATAATAAGCACTTTGGCATCCCGAAGTTTCTGTTGTCCTTCTTTCCCTATTTCCGGAATGGAAATTTGTCGGGAGTATCTTTCAAAATCTTTCATAAGGCGGTATGCGCAATTAAATCAAACGATGAATCCCAATCTTTCCATACAGGCTCCAGCCCCAGCTCCTTCAGTCGGCGGCACACCTCCTCCGCAGTGCGGGAGTCGCTTACTTCAAACTGTTCAAGGGCCTGTGGATAAGTATAATACCCTCCCGGTTCGGTCTTGCTCTCTGCGCTCATTGTGGTAACTCCCAACGTTGCCATATTGTCCCGGATATAAGGTGTTTCACGTGTTGAGTATGATATGTCCACGTCGTGGTCAAATATCCTCATTGCAAATGTGAGTTGGGCCAGTTCCTTGTCGTTCATTATCACATTGGGCTGGAATCCGCCGTTCTCGGCAGGACGCATCCTTGGAAAGTTTACGCTGTACTTGGTCTTCCAGTATTTCCGTTGCAGATAGCGGAGATGGTGGGCCAGGAACGTTACATCTGTCCTCCAGTCCTCCAATCCTATAAGAACACCCATCCCTATGGAGTGCACTCCCGCTTCACCCATACGGTCTGGGGCATTTACCCTCCACTCAAAATTGGCCTTCATGCCGCGCGGATGATAGATGTTGTACCTCTCCTTGTTGTATGTCTCCTGAAAACAGATTACTCCGTTAAGCCCGTGGTTTGTCAGTTCCAGGTATTCCTCACTCTTGAGCGGCATAACCTCTATTTTCAGGTTTGAGAAATACTTTTTTGCAATATCCAGCGCCTTGGCCAGATACGGTACCCCTGCCTTAGCAGGATTTTCCCCCGTTACAAGGAGAATATTCTCAAATGGACCCAACTGCTTTATTGCCTTGTATTCGTTCTCCATCTCCTCAAAGGTGAGTATGGTGCGGGGCATTGGATTGCTTATGTGGAAACCGCAATATACACAAGAGTTTGCACATGAATTGGTAAGGTACAGAGGAATGAACAGCGACATGGTGCGTCCAAACCTCTCCTGTGTATATTTTTGGCTCAGCACGGCCATCTCTTCCAGATATGGGGCAGCAGCCGGTGAAATCAGGGCCATAAAGTCTTCAACGGTGCAATTTTCCTGCTTTAATGCCCGTAAGACATCATTTGCAGTTTTGGAATGAATCTTTTCAGTAATTTCATTCCACGACAATTTCTCTATCTCTTCTGAAAACATCTTGCTGCTACTTTATGTCTTTAAGGTCTCTACTCAGTTTCATTGCACAGAAATGTGGACCGCACATTGTGCAGTACTGCCCGTCTGTGTGTCTTCCCTCATTGAAATATTCCAATGCCCTGTCGGGATCAAGGCTAAGGTGGAACTGGTCTCTCCAGCGGAACTCAAAACGGGCCTTGCTCAGTGCGTTGTCGCGGATAGTGGCACCTGGGTGTCCTTTGGCCAAATCTGCTGCGTGGGCTGCTATCTTGTAAGTTATAACGCCTGTACGCACATCCTCTTTGCCAGGCAGACCAAGATGCTCCTTAGGGGTAACATAGCAGAGCATTGCGGTACCCAGCCATCCTATCTGTGCAGCACCAATGGCAGAGGTTATATGGTCATAACCTGGAGCGATATCTGTAACGAGCGGTCCTAAAGTGTAGAACGGAGCGTTATGGCAGCTTTTTATCTGACGTTCCATGTTTTCCCGGATCTTGTTCAATGGCACATGTCCTGGCCCCTCAATGAATGCCTGAACATCCTTCTCCCATGCCCTTAACACAAGTTCTCCAAGTGTATCCAGCTCTGCAAACTGGGCCTCGTCATTGGCGTCATGGATTGAACCCGGGCGCAAGCCGTCCCCCAATGATACTGCAACATCATATTTTGCAAGGATATCGCAGATTTCATCAAAATGCTCATACAGGAAACTCTCCCTGTTGTGAACCAGGCACCATTTGCTCATTATGCTTCCTCCACGGCTCACAATTCCGGTAAGCCTCTTGTCTGCAAGATGCACATTGTGAAGGCGGATACCGGCATGAATTGTAAAATAGTCTACACCCTGCTCGCACTGCTCTATAAGAGTATCCCTGTAGATTTCCCATGTAAGGTTCTCCACCTTGCCGTCAACCTTCTCCAGCGCCTGGTATATTGGCACCGTACCAACAGGAACCGGACAGTTTCTGATTATCCATTCACGGGTTTCGTGGATATTGTTTCCGGTAGAGAGGTCCATCAATGTATCCCCTCCAAGCCTGCAGCTCCATACAGCCTTCTCAACCTCTTCCTCTATTCCCGACGAAGTGGCGGAATTGCCAATATTGGTATTGATCTTTACAAGGAAATTCTTCCCGATAATCATCGGCTCGCTCTCGGGATGATTGATATTTGCAGGAAGTACTGCACGCCCCTGGGCAATCTCATTACGGACGTAGTCGGGAGTAATGTAAGTTTCAATTCCAAGTTCCCTGCAGTTCATGTTCTCTCGGATTGCCACATATTCCATCTCCGGGGTGATGATGCCAGCCCTGGCACAGGCCATCTGCCCAATTGGCATCTCTTTCTCCCTGCGGTAGGCAATCCATTGCTCCCTGATCTTTTCTATTCCTTTCTTTGGGTCTGTCTTTACATTTGGATCTGTATATGGACCTCCCGTATCGTATATGAATACCGGTGCATTTGGGGTTGTTACCCTCTCTCCATCTGTAATATCCACAGTGGGGGTAAGGTTAACTTTCTGCATCCCAACTTTAATGAATGGAAACATAGTACCATTCATATAGCACTTTTCGCGTTGTGCGTAGTATTTTTTATCTTCCATGGTTTAGTCATTTAGGAATTTTGTTAGGGGCGATGATGCAGAGGCTGTTAAGTTGT
>CALCHD010000035.1 GCA_937901105.1 uncultured Bacteroidales bacterium
CCTGGTAAGTGTAGACTGGGATGGAGAGGTTTACGGTACCGGTGTGAAGGCTGGCACCTACCTCTCCGTATTTGATGAAGTTCCAGGCATCGGTAGAAGGGGCTTTGATTTCTTCTCCAACTTTTAGGTTACGTTGGGAGTAGGAAGAGAAAGTAAGGAAGAGGGCTGTGATGGCAAGCAGTGTTGCCCTGAAGTGAAATTGTTTGAGAAGATTGTTTTGCATACGCGCCAAGGTTTAATGGGTTAATAAATCTAGTGATATGCTACATCTCAGGCCTTTTGGGGGCTTGAGGGATAGGACTTTCTGCGGCCACTGAGTAGGCTGCTATAAAGATAGTGAATATTAGTGAATATTAGTGAATATTAATACACAATCGTACAGGAATAGGCAAGGTCAAAAAATATCCTGAGGGGCATAGGCAATCATTGCAGATAAAAGATGAGTATATATAAAAAGTATGAGGGGTGACCCTAATGGTCACCCCTCTCTTATATTGTACAGAAGGTAATACTATTTGTTGGTTCTGCCAGGATAAACCTTAAGAGCCTCCTCAAGACATTTTAGAGAAGCTTTAAGATCATCAACTTTTAGAACGTAAGCCATACGTACCTGGTTAGTACCTTTGCCTTTAGTTCCGTAGAAACCAGCAGCAGGAGCAACCATTACAGTCTGACCCTCGTATGAGAACTCCTCTAGCAACCACTGTGCAAATTTGTCAGCATCGTCAACTGGAAGCTCAGCGATAGTGTAGAAAGCACCCATAGGCATAGGTGAGAATACACCAGGGATATTGTTAAGACCGTTAACCAAAGTATCTCTTCTTAGAATGTACTCAGCTTTAACAGCATCAAAGTATGATTTAGGAGTTGCAAGAGCACCCTCAGCTGCAATCTGACCGTAAGAAGGAGAGCAAAGACGAGCCTGAGCATATTTCATTACGCCAGCCATAACCTCTTTGTTCTTTGATACGATAGCACCAATTCTCACACCGCAAAGGCTGTATCTCTTAGAAACTGAATCCAAAAGGATAACGTTCTGCTCAAGACCAGGAATGTGCATGCAAGAGTAGTGAGGCTCCTCTGAGTAACAGAACTCTCTGTAAACCTCATCAGAGTAGATATACAAACCATGTTTCTTGGCAATCTCACCTAGCTGCTGAAGAGCCTCTTTAGTGTAAAGAGTACCAGTAGGGTTACCAGGGTTACAGATTAGGATACCTTTTGTTTTAGGAGTAATATGTTTCTCAAACTCCTCAATTGCAGGAAGTTTGAAACCCTCTTTAATGTCACAAGAAATTGGAACCAAAGTAACGTCATTCTGAACTGCAAAAGCATTGTAGTTAGTGTAGAAAGGCTCCATTACGATTACCTCGTCACCTGGGTCACAAGTTACAGCAAGTGCAAACTGAACAGCCTCAGTACCTGAAGAAGTAACGATAAGGTCAGCAACCTCAATATTGATGCCTACGCTAGCGTAGTATTTTACAAGACCCTCTCTGTATGAAAGGTTACCTGCCGAGTTAGAGTACTCAATAACTTTAAGGTCAGCATTCTTAACAGCCTCTAGAGCTTGTGGAGAAGACTCGATGTCTGGCTGTCCAATGTTAAGGTGGTAAACTTTAACACCTCTTTTTTTAGCTGCATCAGCGTAAGGAACCAATTTTCTGATTGGTGAAGCAGGCATTGCCTGCGCTTTTTTTGAAAGAGTTAACATAATGTAAAGTTAATGTTTAGTATTCGTTAAACTATTGTATTTTCAATTATTACCAAGTTGCCAAAGCCTTCATGAATCCCTCAATCTTAGGCTGCATTTTTGATGTAGGTACAGAGAAGTTGTTTGTAAGGATTGCAAATCTTACAAGACCATACTTCTTGCCTCCCTGAACATAACCTGCATAGCACCTTACATTTGACAATGAACCGCTCTTTGCATGGATTCTGTCTTTAAGTTTCTGGTCCTCACCTTTCAACACACTCTTAAGCGTACCAGGACCTCCTGGCATAGGAAGGCTCTCAAAGAACTCTGCGAAAGCAGGGCTGTCCTGCATTTTGTCATAGTAGTTGCAGAAGAATTTAGGAGAAACATAGTTCTGGCGTGAAAGGCCGCTGCCGTCCTCCTGTGTAAAACCTGTAAGGTCTACACCCATACCCTCAAGAACTCTGTCGATAGCTACGAAAGAAGAATCATAGCTGCCTACACCTGTAAGCTCTTTACCAATAGTCTTAAGGATTGTCTCTGCATACATATTGTTGCTTATGCGGTTTGTAACTGCAACAATTCTCCAAAGTTCAGGAGAGTAAGTTTCAGCCACAACTTTTCTCTCAGCTTTGCAAGGATAAGTTAGAGCGTCAATAATCTCAGGAAGCACATCAATACCATGCTCAACAAGGAACTCTCTGAAATGATAACCGCAGCTCAAATGAGGGAAACGGTTAGAGTTAGTTCTGTAAAGCACGCCTCTGTCAACAGCAACTGTACCAAGATACTGGCTTGCACATTTCATATCCTGCACGTAATATCCGCTGTTGTTTCCTGTACCTGCCTCACCGGTAGTAAGCTCATTCACAACCTCAAGACCTGGAACCTGCGGATAGATTGCCTGAACTCTCACCTTGTCACCTACATTCTTGCCAGGGATAAGCTTGAACTGCTGGCAGTTCTCATGGAATGAAAGTCCGCTGGCCGCAGCGCCATATGATGCGCCAAAGTTGCCCCATGACCATGAATCAGGCATCTGCTCACGTACAAAGTAGCTGTCGTCCACTACTACATTTCCCTCAACTCTCTGGATACCTGCATCCTTCAAGCCTTTAGCCCAAACACCAAAGATTGAATCAATTGAAAAGGCCAAAGTGTCTGAAGATCCCAATGTAGGGTCACCTCCTCCAATGATTACAACATCACCGTGAAGGATACCGTTCTTGATCTCGCCTGTATAGGCAACCTGTGTCTTGTATTTGAAATCCTTACCAAGAGCGTGAAGGCCAGCACCTGTAGAGATGGTCTTCATTGTAGAAGCTGTAAGCAAAGGCATCTCGCTGTTCCACTGTGCAATAGTGTTGCCTTTCTCGTCAACTGCACAGATTGCAATCACTGCATTCTTAAAGTTAGGGTCGGTCTTGAGATGCTTGTTGATATAGCTCTGTGCACCACCCTGCGCAAAAGCATATGCAGCAAATCCAAGGACCATAAGGAATGTAAATAGTATTTTTCTCATGTCTGTTTAAGTGTTTTGGAATAATTTTACAAACTTAATAAAAAAAGAGTAAAAGAGCATCATTTTTCAAATTTATTCCCCAACCCTGCCAATAATTGTATTTTTTCAGAAAAAACATATATTTTTCCCGACAATCAGTGCAAATGACAGTATTTTTCAAAAAAAATACCTCAAAAACCGCAATTTTTAGCCATAAAGAGTACAAACTTGCAAGGAAAAACATATATTTGCACAAATCAGAACAGACAAAACTTGCTAAAACATATGGGAAACATCAGAACCAGGGCTCTTGAAGAGTTTGCAACCCACAAGACCCAAAGATTCTACGAAGAAAACAGACCGGTATCCGAATATTTCGGAACCAACGTTTTTGACATGCCAAAAATGCAGCGATACCTCTCACCGGAAGCATACAATGCCATAGTGCTTGCCATAAATGAGGGGGTAAAGATTGAGCGCGGCATAGCAGACCAGATTGCCCAAGGCATGAAGAACTGGGCAGTAAAGATGGGTGCGACACATTACACACACTGGTTCCATCCTCTTACAGATGCAACAGCAGAAAAGCATGAGTCTTTTGCAGACCCTATGGCAGGAGGCGGAATGTTTGAGAATTTCAAGGGAAGCACCCTCATCCAGCAGGAGCCTGATGCTTCAAGTTTCCCCAATGGCGGCTTGAGAAACACATTCGAGGCCCGCGGATACACTGCATGGGACCCATCATCTCCTGCTTTCATCATAGACCAGACACTATGTATACCAACAGTGTTTGTCTCATATACTGGAGAATCACTTGACCTTAAAACCCCACATCTTAAATCCATAGCAGCTCTTGACAAGGCAGCACAGGGCATCTGCAAGATGTTTGACAAGAACGTTACCAAGGTAAACGTAATGCTAGGCATTGAGCAGGAGTACTTTATCGTAGATGAGGCGTTCTACAGGGCAAGACCGGACCTTATGATATGCAACCGTACCCTTATAGGCCACACTGCCGCAAAAGACCAGCAGCTGGAGGACCACTACTTTGGTGCTATTCCAAGCAGGGTAATGGCATTCATGAAGGACTTTGAAACAGAAGCATACAAATTGGGCGTACAGCTCAAGACCCGACACAATGAGGTAGCTCCAAACCAGTTTGAGTTTGCTCCGGTATATGGAGAGGCCAACATCTCTTCAGACCAGAACCTTATGATGATGATCATCATGAAAAAAGTTGCCAAGAAACATAAGCTGAAAGTGATTTTCCACGAGAAGCCTTTCTATGGCGTAAACGGTTCAGGCAAGCACTGCAACTGGAGCATGGTAACAAACACAGGTGTGAACCTTCTTTCACCGGGCAAGACCCCCAGGACAAACCTTCAGTTCCTGAGTTTCTTCTCTGTTGTAATGAAGGCAGTATACGAGCACCACTACCTTCTGATGAGCAGCGTAGCATCACTGAACAACATGTACCGTCTTGGCGGACATGAGGCACCTCCTGCTGTAATGAGCATATTCATTGGAGAAACACTTACCAGGCTTGTGGAATCAATTGAGAGCCTTACAGACAGAAACCTTACAAGCTCTGCAGAGAAAGAGGTGAAAGTAAGGTCTAAAATGCATATTGTAAACCAGATACCTGAAATCTTTGCAGACAACACAGACCGCAACCGTACATCACCTTTTGCATTTACCGGAAACAGGTTTGAGTACAGGGCAGTAGGATCTTCATGCAACGTAGCACAGTCCATGTTCCTTCTAAATACCATTGTTGCAGACCAGCTGGTAAAATTCAAGGAGGAAGTTGATGCCAATATGCAGAAAGGACTTGCACAGGACAAGGCAATGATGAAGGTAATCAGACAATACCTTGCAGACTCAAAGGCCATCCGCTTTGAAGGAAACGGCTACAGCGAGGAATGGCATAAAGAGGCTGAAAGGCGCGGACTTAAAGGCATCAAGAATGCTCCGGACGCATTCAAGGAGTACATCACCCCTAAAACCCTGGAGCTGTTTGAGAATGTAGGCGTAATGAGCGCACGCGAGGCCCAGGCACGCTATGAAGTCCTCAACGAGACATTTGTAAAGAAGCTTCAGATTGAGGCCCGTGTACTTGGAGACATGATTACCAACCACGTAATCCCTACAGCCTTCTCATTCCAGAACACCCTTATTAACAATGTAAAGGGCATCAAGGATCTGTTTCCCGATGAATATGAGACAATGTGCACTACCCAGTTGAGCCTTATCCACAAGATCAGCGGATATGTAAACAGCCTGCACAAGATGGTTGGTGAAATGATTGACGCCCGAAAGGTAGCCAACAAGATAGCCGACGAGCCGGCAAAGGCAGAAGCATACAACAACACCGTACTCCCTTACATGGAGAAGATCCGCGCCATTGCAGACAAGCTTGAGATGTACATAGATGACGAGCTATGGCCTCTTCCTAAATACAGGGAGCTGATGTTCTTCAGGTAGGATAAGAGAGGAACAATCAGATAAAATAGGACAATCTTTGCACAAGCGCCGCACAGCACAGGAGAATAAGTTCAATCCTCGCTGATGCGGCGTTTATATTTGATGTAAAGTAGTGCGACAGCAAGAATGCAATTGGCAATGCCACAACCATATTTACCGGAACATTTGAATCTCCGCCAAACAGGACAAAGAAAGAGGCGCCCAAAAGAATGCACAAAAATTCCATTTTAAGGATATGTTCGGTTATGATGCTGTTCTTGTGCAGTTTGGAAAACATATTGGATATGGCATGCAGGCACACCCATGTTATACAAAGCACCATGAACAACGATATTATATCCATAGACCTGAACGGCATTGAAAACTCCATGGCCTTATGCAGGTACTCCTCTGCAAATGCCACTGCATCATTGTGCACCATAAACCTGTAGCACAGCACATACACAAAAGGGAGGAGAAGCCCACCCAGCGATTTCACTGCAGTGCGCGGAATATCTGCTGCTCCGAATATGCTTACGATAAAGACTACTGGAAGCGCAAGCGCCAGCGGAGCGTAGAAAAGGGCCGATATTGCCAGGAATAACATAGAGAGGAATTTCTGCTTTGTAATGAAACAGTACTGGCTCCATACAAACAGCAGAACTGCAGGATGAAGAGGGCTGAAGCATGCAGCCTTGGGGTTCAGCAGCATAACAAGCAGCAAGAATATTGATGTGAGTGCCGGATTGAATACATTATTTACACTCTTGGTATTGATTGCCATTACACTCACAACAATAAGGGCATTGGACAGTGCGCCTAAAATCCAAACCTCCCATTCACCCGGCTGTGGAATGAAATAGGAGGTTATGGCAAGCACTGCCACCAGACAGGAAAGGACGTAAGTCCAGAATGAATACCTTCCCCGCACTGCTAGCCTTTATAGTTCAAAAGATCCAATCCAATATCTCTTCTGCAGTATTTGCCCTCATACTCAATCTTGGCAAGCTCTGCATAGATTGTCTCTCTCTGTTTCTCAATACCCTCGCCGTTCACAGTAACTGCAAGTACACGGCCTCCGGATGTAACAAGCTTGCCATCCTTCATTGCTGTTCCAGCGTGGAATACTTTTATCTTGCTGCCAGGAGTATTGCTGTAAAGATACTCGCTTCCTCCCATCTCAAGGCCTTTCTTGTACTCTTCTGGGTATCCGCCAGATACACAAACCACTGTAAGGGCTCCATGTTTTGAAATCTCCATCTTCTCTCCGCTCAAGTCCCCTTTTGCAGCTGCCACAAGATGTGAAAGAAGATCTGAATCAATTCTGGTCATTACAGCCTCTGTCTCCGGATCTCCCATACGCACATTGTACTCAATTACATAAGGATCACCGCCACAGTTCATAAGTCCAATGAAAACAAATCCTTTGTAATCAATATTGTCTTTAGCAAAACCTTCTACTGTAGGCTTGATGATTCTCTCTTCTACCTTTGCCATGAACTCGGCGTCAGCAAATACTACTGGTGAAACAGCACCCATACCACCGGTGTTCAAGCCTTTGTCACCCTCACCAATTCTCTTGTAATCTTTAGCCTCTGGAAGGATAAGGTAATCCTTGCCTGATGTAAGGACAAATACTGAAACCTCAATGCCTTTAAGGAACTGCTCAATAACTACAGTGTTGCCTGCGTCACCGAACTTGCCTCCCATCATATTGCGAAGCTCCGCCTTTGCCTCCTCCAGGTCCTCAAGGATAAGCACACCTTTGCCGGCTGCAAGTCCATCTGCCTTAAGCACATATGGAGCCTCAAGCTGCTCAAGGAATGCATCAGCCTGGGCCAAAGTCTCTTTTGTAAAGCTCTTGTATGCAGCTGTAGGGATGTTATGCCTTACCATAAACTCTTTTGCAAAATCCTTGCTGCCCTCAAGCTGTGCACCAAGTTTGCTTGGACCCACAAAAAGGACATCCTTAAGCTGCTCATCTGCTGCGAACATATCTTTAAGGCCAAATACAAGAGGATCCTCCGGGCCACAGATAACTATCTCAATATTGTTTTCAAGGACACATTTCTTTATAGCTTCAAAGTCCTTTACTCCTGCAGCAACGTTTGTTGCAATCTGTGCAGTACCAGGGTTTCCTGGCAAGCAGAAGAGGTTTGTGCAGTTTTTACTCTGTTTAACTTTCCAAGCAATTGCATGCTCACGGCCACCTGAGCCAAGTACAAGTACGTTCATTTAAATTAAGTTTTTAATAGTATCCTACTGTTTTTTGTTCCAATGCCGAAAGGAGATTGTTTGCCAATCTGCTTGCTCCAATCCTGAACAGCTCAGGGGTAAGCCACTCCTTTCCCAAAATAGTATCTACAATTGCCAGGTAGCACAATGCATCCTTAACCGTAGATATGCCTCCGGCAGGTTTGAATCCAACCTTTCTTCCGGTCTTCTTATAATATTCCTTAATGCTGTTGCACATTACTATGGCAGCAGCAGGTGTAGCACCAGGCTCCTGCTTTCCTGTTGAGGTCTTTATGAAGTCAGCACCAGCCTCCATAGCCAGCATTGATGCCTCATGTATCTTTTCTGAGCTTGCAATGGCTCCAGTCTCAAGAATCACCTTTAAATGCCTCTCCCCTATAGCCTCCTTGACAGATGCAATCTCCTTTGCAGCTCCTGCAAAGTCATCTGCCATAAAGAGGTTCAGCGGCAATACGATGTCAACCTCGTCGGCACCTGCCTCCACAGCCATACGGCACTCAAGGAGCTTCACCTCAAGAAATGTCTGGGAATTGGGGAATCCTCCTGCAACTGCCGCAACCTTCACCCCCTGCTCCTTCAAGGTATCCTTAACTGCCTTTCCCCATTTGGGATATACACATATGGCAGCCGGAAGGGGATACTGCGGGAATTTAGCCCTAAACCCGTTTACCTTTGATGCAAAACTCTTCACTCTTGCCTCTGTATCTGTGGTATTGAGTGTGGTAAGGTCTATGCAGCTCAAGCACAATGCCAGGTTCTGTGGAGTATTCCAGTTCTCCAAGTTATCGTGTACTGCTGTCAATATCTTGTCCAACATCCTTATTCCTTATTTTTAGAATCAATCAAAATCGTAACAGGACCGTCATTTACAATGACAACCTTCATATCTGCGCCAAAACGCCCAGTCTGGATCTTTTTGCCAAGATCCTGCTCCAGCTGCGCAATAAGCTTCTCATAAACCGGAATTGCAATTGCCGGCGGAGCAGCCTTTATATATGATGGTCTGTTACCCTTGGCAGTTGCGGCCTGAAGCGTAAACTGGCTTATAAGGAGAATATCTCCCCCGGCATCCTTGACGCTCAAGTTCATCACACCGTTCTCATCATCAAAGATCCTCAAGTTCACAATCTTCTTTGAGATCCATGCAATATCAGTATCATCATCCGCCGCCTCAATTCCAACAAGCACCATCATTCCGTTTCCAATCTTCCCGATAATCTCTGTGCGCTCCGCCCCCTCTGCAGGTGCTACAGCAACACTCGATTCAATCACTCTCTGTATAACAACTCTCATCTCTAGCCTCTGATTTGAATATTAAATCCCTCCTCCTTGAGCGGACGGGCAATCTCCTCCATCTCCTCCACTGTAACCTTCTGCAGGTTCTTTGCAGGTGTCTCCCTGTCAATGGTATACATCATCACCTCTCTAGGGGCAAGCTCCCTTACCAGGTCTCTCCATTTCTCCACATGCTCTGCAGCTGTACAGTCAATATGCACACCGCCCTCCTCTCCTTTAAGGAACATTGTCTGGAGTATAAAATTATGGTTGAACAGTTTGATATTCCCGATAGTCTCCTCCAATGAATAAGCCTCATTTGGAATGTTTATAGCCTTTACCATCCACTCCAAAGGGGAATCTATCTTAAGTATAGGGTTGTCAATCTTCATAAGTGCAGCCCTCACTTCCTCCTTGCCCAACCTTGTTGCATTGGTAAGGACAGAGACCTTTGCAGATGGATACAGTTCATCACGAAGTTTGAGGACAAACTCAATAATGTCGGGAAAATCCGGATGCATCGTAGGCTCGCCGTTTCCCGAAAAGGTAATGGTATCCACCGGAGTACCCTCCTGTGAAAGTTCCCTCAATCGTCCCTCCAGCGCCTGATAAACCTCATCCCTGGTTGGAAGGACTGTATCCTTCTTTCCATCCTTATTCCATCCGCACTCGCAGTATATGCAGTCAAAACTGCACCATTTGCCGAATCTTGGAAGGAGGTTCACTCCTAGTGAACTTCCAAGACGGCGGCTCTTTATAGGGCCAAATACTATCTCATTAAAAAGGATTGTTGCCATATTACACCAATCTTCTTGCTGTTGATTTGTCAGTAAGTTTAAAATTCTCCCAGTCTATATTCTCCAACAATACAACACCAGGTCTCTTGCCCGGTTCAAAGCTGCCAAGAATATCCTGCTTGCCCAACATCTGTGCACCGTTGCGGCATGCCCACTCTAGAATCTCTACAAGCGGTATTTCCGGGAAGTTCTTGTGAAGGCACTCTATCTCCTTTACAACAGACAAGATTGTATTGCTTGAAAGGCTGTCTGTACCAAGACATATCTTAAGGCCGTTCTCCCTCATAAGGTTCAAAGGTGGAAGTGCCCTGTGGATAAATATATTTGACAATGGGCAAATTGCAAAATAAGGGTTTGCAAGATGCTCCTTCGCATAATCAATGCTCTCCTGGTCAATTGCTACATTATGCACCAGCAGCACATTGCCCTCTACAGGTGATTTGGAGAAAGTAAGAAGCCTGTCAATAAAATATGTAAGGGCCGGCTTGCCTGTTACAGGAGGGGTGCTCAAGCCCCTTCCCTTATAATTGTCTGCCAATGCTCCTGTACCCTTCCTTATAAGCTCCTCCTCCTCATCGCTCTCCTGGCTATGATAAGAAAGATATCCGCTCTTCAAGCCCTCCTGCGCAGCCATTGCAAGCAGCTGCGGACTCATTGTATAGCAAGAATGGGGAGTGATTGCAGCATCAATGCCATACTCCTTTGCAGTTTCAGCCAACGACTTGCCGCTCTCCAGAACATCCTGTGCATCTTCAGGCTCACTGCCAAACAGTTCAAGGTACGTTCTTGTGTACATAGGCGACTTGCTCTTGCATGCAAAGCTCTC
>CALCHD010000036.1 GCA_937901105.1 uncultured Bacteroidales bacterium
CTGTGAGCGGGCCGCGCTCCATGCGCTCCATAACACCCTTGAGAATTGCAGGCATGAAACGTGCATCGATACTACCACCCACGATAGAGTTGATAAACACGAGCTTACCGCCCCACTCCAAGGTATGCTCTTCCTGACCCTTCACGCTGATCTTGAACTCCTGGTTACCGAACTTATATACGTCGGGAGTAGGCATGCCTTCGTAGTAAGGCTCCACGATGAGGTGTACCTCACCAAACTGACCTGCACCACCTGACTGTTTCTTATGACGGTAGTCTGCAGTAGCAACTTTAGTGATAGTCTCACGGTAAGGGATTCTTGGAGCAAACAAGTCAACCTCAATCTTATGGGTGTTTGTAAGCTGCCATTTAAGGATGTTGATATGGTGCTCGCCCTGACCGCTGATGATGGTCTGTTTCAACTCTTTTGAGTACTCAACAAGGATAGTTGGATCCTCTGCGTTAGCCTTGTTAAGGATCTCGCCCAATTTCTCCTCATCTTTCTCAACTTTAGCCTTGATAGCTGTACGGAATTTAGGTGCAGGGAAATGGGTTGGCTCAAATACAGTCTCGCAACCAGGAGCACAAAGTGTCTGACCGGTCTTAACTGATTTAAGTTTTACTGTACAAGCGATGTCACCTGCCATAACCTCGGTAACTTTCTCACGTTTTTTACCTGCTACTGCGTAAATCTGTGCAATACGCTCTTTAGCGCCGGTCTCAGGATTGATAACATCCATACCCTCAGTAAGCTTACCGCTCATTACCTTGAAGTATGAAACGTCGCCCAAGTGCTGCTCCTGTGCAGTTTTGTATACGAAAATAGAAGTAGGGCCGTTTGAATCAACTTTAACTGCCTCACCTTCTTTAGTAAGATTATCAACTTTGTCTGGAGTGATACCTGCGTTGATGGTGAACTCCATGATACGTTTAACACCAATATCTTTCTTTGCAGACAAGCAGAATACAGGAAGGATGTCACCCAACTGCATACCTACTTTCATACCTGCTCTGATCTCGTCCTCTGTAAGCTGGCCTTTCTCAAAGAATGTCTCCATCAAGTTCTCGTCATTCTCTGCTGCCATCTCTACAAGCTGCTGATGCAATGCCAATGCCTCCTCTTTGTACTCCTCTGGAATCTCAAATGACTCACGGGTACCGTTCTCATCCTTGAATTTGTACATCTTCATCTTCAAAACATCAATGAAAGTGTCAAACTCAACACCTGGGTTAACCGGATACTGAACCAATACAACCTTGTTTCCGAAAGTAGCTTTCAATGAATCGATAGTTGCCTGCCAGTCCTGTTTCTCATGATCCAGCTGGTTAACAGCAATGATAAGAGGTTTCTGATGTTTCACAGCGTGACGTGCGAAGATCTCAGTACCAACCTCAACACCCTGAGTTGCATTTACTAGAAGGATACCGTTCTCTGCAACTGAGAAAGCTGAATACACACCACCTACGAAGTCGTCTGAACCTGGAGTGTCAATGATATTGAATTTTGTATCAAGGAACTCTGTGTATAGAAGTGTAGAATATATTGATCTCTGGTAAATCTGCTCAATCTCGGTATTATCACTCATTGTGTTCTTACCCTCAATTGTACCTCTTCTCTCAATAACTTTACCCTCGAACATCATTGTTTCTGCGAATGTGGTCTTTCCCGATTTGGAACTTCCCAACAGCACCACATTACGCACATTACTGGTATTGTAAGTTTTCATTGTATTTAATAGTGTTTAAAGTGTTTTTATTTAAGTATGTATCACTTTTGGAAAAAGTGGTTTCAAATTTAATAAAATTATTTTCAAAATACAAAGCACTTCTTTTAATAACATCTGTTGGATACTATTTTACAATCCTCAAGATGCCTATATCACATCTATACAGGCCATATTTTTGTTGCAATGAAAAAGAATGGCTCAATAAAACAGAAAATCTACGAAGTGCGCCGCAGCAAAGGGATCTCCCAGGAAAAAGTTGCAACGGCCATAGGTATTGCGCTCAACAACTACAGAAAACTTGAAAGGGGCAAAACTGTGCTCATCAATGAGAGGCTGTGGGACATTGCCGCTGCCCTTAATGTTTCTGTAAAGGAGCTTGTACTTGAAGAAGACCCTCACACCAATTCATCATTAGCAGATCTGGAGAGGGCCGAGTATCTCAAACGCATCCGGAGCCTTGAGGAAGAGATTGACACCCTCAAGCAATGCGTGAACATTCTCAACGAGAAAAACGAAAGCTACACAAGGAACCGCGGCTCGGCATATCCTTAAGATGCGGAGCAAGGATGCTACGGGTGCTATGTGCGCTGCGGACCGTTACGGGTGCTGCGGACCGCTGAACGTCACAGTTTGCGGCTAATTTGTGACATTTGGTGGTTCCGAGGTGGGGATTGTCACAGATTCTGGCTATTCTGTGACATTTAACTGCTGCGGACCGCTGAACGTCACAGATTCTGGCTAATTTATGACATTTGGTGGTTCCGAGGTGGGGATTGTCACAGATTCTGGCTATTCTGTGACATTTAACTGCTGCGGACCGCTGAACGTCACAGATTCTGGCTAATTTATGACATTTGGTGGTTCCGAGGTGGGGATTGTCACAGATTCTGGCTATTCTGTGAC
>CALCHD010000037.1 GCA_937901105.1 uncultured Bacteroidales bacterium
AACCTTCTGATCCGTAGTCAGATGCTCTATTCAGTTGAGCTACGGAGCCGTTATGTTAAAGCTGACTACTCAGCTTTAGGTGCACTGTAAGTTCTCTCTTTGATACGAGCTTTCTTACCAGTTAGGTTTCTTAGGTAGAAAATTCTCGCTCTTCTTACTTTACCGCGTTTCTCTAGAACGATTGACTCAATGAATGGAGAAGCGAATGGGAAAATTCTCTCTACTCCTACGCCGTTTGAAACTTTTCTGATAGTGAAAGTCTCAGTTGCACCAGCGCCTCTTCTTTGAATAACTACGCCACGGAATTTCTGAAGTCTCTCTTTGTCACCCTCTTTAATTTTGTAGGTAACTGTAAGTGTATCACCTGCTTTGAACTCTGGATACTCTTTTTTCTCACCGGCAAATGCCTGCTCTGCAATTTTAATTAGATCCATCTCTATTTAAATTTTTTAAGTGCAACATTACACCTTAAAAAACCGTATTGCAGGTGCTTGTAAGAGGTTGCTTTGTTTTTAGTGGGTGCAAAGGTAGATATTATTTTTAATTCTGCAAACTTTTTCTCAAAATTTTACAAATTTTTAACTCCACCTGCCTTATAAAGGGCTCCACCAATGCAGTTGTACCGCGCTCCGGTAACAGAACTCATGCAGTTTGGTTCATTCACTGCGTACAAAGCACCCAGGAATGCAAAGATAAGTGCCTCTTTAAAGTTGATTGTAAGCTTGTCGGGAACAAAATACTCACAATGAGGGGCATTTGCCTGCATCCTCTCTACAAGATACTTGTTCAACGCTCCGCCACCGGTAAGCAATACCTTGCCCCCTTTGATGTTGCGGCCAATCTGATGCGCTACATGCTCACAGAAGGTACACAACATGTCTGCGCGTGACAAGCCAAATGAATCAATCAGCGGGAACACCTCTTTCTCCACCCACTCGCGGGCAAGGGATTTCGGCCCCTCCTGTGTATAGAAAGGAAGGTTGTCCAACGCATCAAGAAGTTCAGAGCACACTTTTCCGCTGCGGGCAAGTTCACCGTCCTTGTCATACTCCTGGCCTATCTGTCTCATGTAATAGTTCATCACATAGTTTACAGGAGAGATGTCGTATGCTATACGGGCAGGATTTTTTTCACCTGCAGGCCCCTCAACAAAACTCTCTGAAGAGATGTTTGAGAAACCGCCCATATTAAGGCAATAGTCATAGTCACCGAACAGGTTTCTGTCTCCAATTGGAACAAGCGGCGCACCCTGACCGTGAAGCGCTACATCAGTAGTTCTGAAATCGCATATGCAGTCAACACCGGTCTCGGCAGCAATGCCGGCACCCGAACCTATCTGGGTTGTAAACCTCAACGCAGGCTGGTGGAAAACAGTTGAACCGTGCGAAGCCACAAAATGAGGTTCAATGCCATGCTTGTCTATAAACGCCTTCACCCTCTCTCCCAAATAGATGCCATAATCCGAGTTCAAAAGTGCATAATCCAGCGCGCTCATGTTCTGCGCTGTAGCCAGCTTGTGCTTCAACTCATCAGCATATCCCTCATCCTCTGCAATAAGGATATTGTACTCCCATTTGCCGCCGACTTTCTTGAACTCCACATAACAGATATCCAATCCGTCCAATGATGTGCCGCTCATAAGTCCTATTACCCTTACTCCTTCCTCTGCGCTGTAGTGCAGACCTGTAGATGTTGTTGCCATATAAATATCTTTTACCAAGTAAATACTCTTTCCATCCTGCTCACATTGCCGCAGTTGTCCTCAGCCACAAAAACCAGTTTGTGCTTTCCTCCCCTCTTTATCCTGGCATGCTGCAGCGGAATGATGATTCTCCTTGTCTTTGCATCATGCTCCGCCAGCACCCAATGCCCGTCAATCTCCACCCTGTAGTTTTTTATTCCCGACAGATTGTCCCTCAACCTGAACACAATGCTGTTCCCTTTTACAACCGCATTGTTGGCCAAAGTTGCAGTAATCTGGGGTGCCTGTAGGTCAACTCCAACAGTGAACTTTCCCAAAGATAGCACATTTGCCGTAATTTCCCTCTTCAATGTATCATATTTTCCCCCAGCATAACCCAGATGCCCCTCTCCGTACACGTGTGCTACGAAAGCCTTGGATATAAGGCTGTCGGGAAGATTGCACTCAAGAGATATTGATGCAGTCCTTCTCATTGCAATACGATCCGATGCAACATTCCACACCGGAGCATATGGGGTGATTCTGGATGGAAGGGTATCCACCTTAAGGTCGATGGAACTGTACAGGGTTCCCTGGGGGATGTACAGCCTGATACCATTATCTATATAGAAATTATGCAAGAACCATCCTGCAAAGTTAACCTGCGAAGAATCTGCACGCACTGCAGCGGAAAGCGCATCTTTCCTCTTTACCGTATAGACCTTGCTTGCCTTGTTGCCGGCAATGTCCTTCACCTCAACCTTAACCTTGTGCTTGAGTGTATCGTGGAGAGATATCACACCCCTGTTGGAATATTTGATCCTGTCCTGCAGCAGGTTGCCTGGCTCAACATAGCTCTTCACATAAGTCTTGCCTCTCACCACCTTCTGCTTGAACTCTATGAGGGAGTTTATGTCACGGCCCATATTGCCCGGCACCTCTCCAAGGGTAAAATGATAGACAAGCTCCGAATCCAGCCACACCTTATACTCACTGACTGCAAGGCGTGCATTGGTCCCCTGCTGCTTGTCAACCGCATCTATACATATATAAGAGTGCTCCGGCAAAGCAATAAAACCCT
>CALCHD010000038.1 GCA_937901105.1 uncultured Bacteroidales bacterium
TCCACTATTGTGGATGATATCTCTGTCAATGCAGCCAGCGTAGCCGGCTCATCATTTATAAAATTCCTTGTCCTTCCAGCTGGCGAAATCACCCTTCTCAAGATCAGGGGTTCACCGTCTGTTTCAAACTCACCCTCAACTACACAGTTCCTTGAACTGTCCTTCAGCGCCGAAACATCACCCTTTCCTCCCAAAAGAAGCGAAAGTGCCCCCAGCATGATTGATTTTCCTGCTCCTGTCTCGCCGGTAATAATTACCAGTCCGGAAGGAAACTCAATATCTAGATTCTCAATTAACGCGTAGTTCTGTATGGTAAGTCTTTTAAGCATTACATAAGTGTCTCTATGTTATCCACAATATCAGCAGCCACTTCACCTTTGCTCTTCAAAGAACACTCAACAGGCTCCCTGTCCTTAAAGAAAAGGGTAACCTTGTTTGTATCATGGCCAAATCCTGCGCCACTGTCTCTCATTGAATTGAGGACAATCATATCAAGCTTCTTACGCTCCAGCTTGCCTGCAGCGTTAGCACGCTCATCATTAGTTTCAAGGGCAAATCCCACAGCTACAGTACCTTTGCCCCTGTTCTCACCTACCCATGCAGCAATGTCATTGGTAGGGGTAAGCTCCAGGTTATAATTGCTCTTCTCCCTCTTTATCTTCTGCTCTCCCACATGGGCAACTGTAAAGTCCGCCACTGCAGCACACAGTATTACAACATCCGCACCTGGAACATTCTCCTTGGTTGCTTCAAACATCTCCTTTGCAGTAATAACATCCACAACCTTAACATTAGGCAAGGTTGCCTTCACATTCACCGGACCGCTCACCACCACAACATCAGCTCCCCTCAAGGCAGCCTCCCTTGCAAGTGCGTATGCCATTTTTCCCGACGAATGGTTGGTTATATATCTCACAGGATCAATCGGTTCCCTTGTAGGGCCTGCTGTAATGACAACCTTTTTTCCTTTCATTGAACCGCCTGCAGCAAAGATAGCCTCCACCTGCGCTACAATTTCATCAGGTTCAGCCATTCTTCCTTTGCCCTCAAGTCCGCTGGCAAGCTCGCCGCTGCCCGGCTCAATTATCTCAACGCCCCACTCCTTCAAGACGCCCAGATTCCTCTGGGTAGAAGGATGCCTGTACATATCCAAGTCCATGGCAGGTGCAACTGCAACCTTGCATTTGGCTGAAAGGTACGATGTAAGAAGCAGGTTGTCCGCAACACCGGAAACCATCTTGCCTATGGTATTTGCCGAGCAAGGTGCTATCAGGTACAAGTCTGCCCATATACCCAATGAGACATGGCTGTTCCAGTCTCCGTTCTCCGGATTATAGAAATCAACCAGGATAGGATTCTTGGACAAGGTTGCCATAGTAAGCGGAGTTATGAACTGCTTTGCCATCTCCGTCATTACAACCTTAACCTCTGCGCCCTGCTTTACAAGAGCCCTTACAAGCATTGCCGACTTGTATGCCGCAATGCTTCCGGTAACTCCCAAAAGGATATGTTTGCCCTTCAACATGAAAATGGGGATTTTGTATTATGCCTCAACTTTGCGTGAGTAGATCTCACCGCTCTGGAACTCCTTGATAGCAACCAATGTTGGTTTTGGAAGCTTCTCATAGTGACGTGAAATCTCAATCTGCTCCCTGTTCTCAAAAGTCTCCTCCAAAGTATCTGCAAAATTTGAGAACTCCTCAAGTTTGGCGCTGAGCTCCTGCTTAACCTCAGCAGCAATCTGGTTTGCTCTTTTTGCAATGATCATTGTAGACTCATAGATATTGCCTGTAGGCTCTGCAAGCTCGCTCAAATTTCTGGTAACGGTATTACCGTAAACCTTGTACTCTTTTTTCTCCATTTTATTCTATTGTTCTTTTGATTTGTCTGTTGATTTTGGTTTGATGGCAAGATGCTCTACTTTAGCATAAAGCTCATCCAGTTCCTTCTTGTGCTTTGAATCAGGATACTCGCTTATGAAATTATAGTAGTCATCTATGAAATCGAGGTATCTCTCCTTCTGCTTGTCCTTCACACTGTTAAGTGCATACTTGTAGGATGCCATGGCAGTGTAGTACAATACATCCTCCCTGTAACGGTTGTCCGCATTCTCCTTAAGGACATTCTTCAAGGCATACCTTGCAGCCTGATAATCCTCCATTGTATAATAGATCTTTGCAGACTCAAGGCTCTTTCTCTCCAACCTCTCCATAAGCTCATCCATCATTCCCTTACATACAGGATAGTACTCGCTCTCTGGATTCTCATACATGAACTCGCTAATGACTGCCATAGCCTTTCTGGTTGGGGTCTGGTCAAGCTCGTATCTCAATGTCTCATCAAAAAGGCACTTGATCCTCAAATATTTTGCCTCAATGGTAAAGGCACTTCTAGGGTAAACCTCAATAAACTTTGCCAAAGCAGCCTCTGCTGTCTCATAGTCTCCATACTTGAAGTTGCACAGTCCATGATAGAAGCTTACAGTGTCCTCCTGTGGCAAACCCTGTACAAGAAGGTTAAGATGGTCAAATACATCAGCAGCCTTCTTGAACTTTCCCTGATTGAAATATTCAAATGCCGCCTTATACTTGAAGTCAACATCCTGGCTCTTCATCACTTTCTCATAATGAGATGAACATGAAACCTGCACTAGGGCAAGCAGCACTACTGCCAATATTTTTCTTAACTGCATATACGTCTCTTTAGTTTTCCTGCAAAAATTTCTCTGCATCCATTGCCGCCCTGCAGCCGCTTCCTGCAGCCGCAATTGCCTGACGGTATGTAGGGTCCTGAACATCACCTGCTGCAAATACACCAGGGACATTGGTCTTCTGGCTCTTGCCCTCTGTAATGATATATCCCTCACTGTTGGTCTCAATGAACTCCTTGAATACCTCTGAATTAGGATGGTGGCCAATAGCAAGGAAGAAGCCGTGGATCTTGATCTCACTCTCCTCACCTGTCCTGTTGTTTACAAGCGCCGCACCTGTAACACCAAAGTCATCACCAAGAATCTCCTTGGTACTGGTATTCCAAAGCACCTCAATATTAGGGGTATTGAGAACCCTCTCCTGCATTGCCTTTGAAGCTCTCAAGACATCTCTCCTTACAATCAGATACACTTTGTTGCACAAGCTTGCAAGGTAGGTTGCCTCCTCACATGCAGTGTCACCGCCACCTACAACGGCAACATCCTTCTTTCTGTAGAAAAAGCCGTCACATGTAGCACATGCAGAAACGCCCTGGCCCCTGAACTTCTCTTCTGAAGGAAGGCCAAGATATTTTGCAGTTGCACCTGTTGCAATAATTACTGTATCAGCCTCAATTTTCTTTTCAGAATCAATCTCCAAAGCAAACGGCCTCTTTGAGAAATCAACTTTTGTTACAGCACCGTAACGCACCTCGGTACCGAATCTCTGGGCCTGTTTCTTAAGGTCCTCCATCAGCTCGTTTCCGGTAATGCCCTCCGGATATCCTGGAAAATTGTCTATCTCTGTTGTTGTAGTAAGCTGTCCGCCAGGCTGTCCGCCTTCGTAAACCACTGGGTTCAAGTTAGCCCTGGACGCATAAATGGCAGCTGTATACCCCGCAGGGCCGCTACCGATAATCAAACATTTAATTCTCTCTATTTCCATAATACATAATATCTTGCAAAGTTAACAATTTTTTTTGAATAGCTTATCTTTTATATAATATTCAGCCCTTAATTCCCATACCAGCACAAAAGAGCCAAACCATCGGGATAAAAGGAGAACATACCATACTGCTCCCATTGCTGAGAGGAGAAAAAGGTCCTCAAAGTTACTGTGGGAGATTGAGATATGCGTATTCAAAAGATTGACATCCCTGTTTGAGACATTTCCGCTCTCCACCTCTTCCATCATCACTGCAGCACCGTAGGCCAACCCAAGTGTGTTTGCCACAATCCACAGGAACGATGTTCTGGCAGGAAGGCCGAAAAAGGCAAGCGGATATTTCAGGAACTTTGACACCCACCTGATTACACCATACTCGGCCAGAATCTTCTGCACAATTGCCAAAGTATATATAAGTGTTGTCATCTTCACCACTACCACCGCCGTAGACGAAAGCCACTCCTTGAACAGGGTCATAAAATCAACATCAGCCGCATATCCGCCCCCCGCAATCTCCTTCATTCCACCCGGCAGAATCCTATTCAATAAAAATGCCAAAGTAAAGGCAGAAACTGTCCTTACAATAACTATTCTCACCGCAGAGGTGCCCGTCTTTTTCTGCACAGCAGTTTCGGTTATCATGTTATGGGCACACAACACCATGGTACTCAATATTGTAAGAACCCTCACATCAAAGTCAAACGACACAGCAACCGAGATTGCCGCATACACATTTACAAAATAGCCTGTCACAAAAGGGAGCGCCGCCTCTCCAGGAAGGCCTATACTGTTGAAAATAGGGGCAAGCATCTGCGATATTACAGGCAGCACCTTAAAATATTTAAGGAACATTATTGTAAAGGAGACGCCTACAGTAATCTTCAGAAGCCATATACAAGTTTTTGTTGTACCGGGCAGTACACTCTTTATGCACCACAATATTTTTTCCTTGGCTTTCATACATCAAATTTTGGCGCAAATTTACACCATAATTTGAATTGTGGAACACATTTTGATATATTTGCACCCCGTAAACAACAGGAGAAACAATATATTAACACTAATAAAATGAAAAGATTCCTTACAATTATCCTTGCTGCAATGCTGATTGTTCCAGTTATGCAGTCCTGCGAAAAATCAGGGTCAGAGCAGCCAGAAAAATCTGTGCTTGCAACAGTACTTCCTTATTGGAACGAAGTTGGCTTCGCATGCCAGCTGGACAACGGAGAAACTCTGTATCCCGGCAAATTGAGAATCAAATATGAGGTAAACAGCGAGATGGCGCAGCGTGCAATCATCTACTTTTCGGAGATAAACTCTCCTGTTCAGGGATTTACCTACAATGCTGACATCTTTGACATCATCAATATCACAACAAAGGATATTGAGACTCTTAAAAATGCAGAGGATGATATCTTTACAGATGCTATAAAAGTAGACAAGATTGCCATCAGCGGAGACTACATCAACGTTGAGTATTCTGTAATGGTTGACCCTAATACAGCCAACCAGAAAGTTGATATCTGCCTGTTTGACAACCTGATCAACGGAACTCCGGAGTATGATGAGTACTATCCGCTTGAACTGAAGGTGAAATGCACGCCATCTGTATCTGCCAATAAAGGCAAGCTTGTAAGCAACATGGCTTGTTTCTATATCGGTTCATACAGACTGAACAGACTAAACTGCGACGGATACCAGATTTCATACAAGGACATTGAATCCAACGGGACCAAGACATATACTGTAACTCCACAGAATAAATAAAGAGAACAGTCTGAAACTTTTAAATTGACATATCCCTGCCGGAGCTCCGGCAGGGATTTTTTTCAGTTTTCAATTTCCGCCCATTTTTTCCTCCCAGTGGAACGGTTCAAACTCTGTATTCTTGTCTACCCAGCTCTCTTTTCTTCTTGCATATATTATTAATGGTATCACCACCATAACAATGCATCCTATTACAAGTACCGAATACCACACCGCATTGCTTCCTGTGGCAATCTGGCCCGGAGGTATAAAGCTCAGCACAAAGGCAAGCAAAGATCCGCAGAAGCCCAACCCGCTTACAATCCAGATCAAGCCGTTTCCATTCTTTCCTATCCTGTAAGGACGCTCTTCCTTTTTCATATTGTACCTCAACCTGATTGCTGCCGCAAACATCATCATATACATAATAAGATACAAGATAACGGTAAGCTGGCTCAATATCTGATAGAAGCTCTGAACAGAAGGCATTATCACAAACAACAAGCTCAATAGGGTAACAATACCACCCTGCACAAGAAGAATATTGCGCTGTACACCATTCTCATTTGCCTTCTGGAAAAATGGAGGGAGATAACCTGCCTTTCCAACTGCATAGATACCTTTTGACGGACCCGAAACCCAGGTAAGTACACTTGCCAACACACCAAAAGCCAATGCTATTGCAATTATTGGAGAAAGCCAGCTGGCCCTAAGGAATGCAAAATATTTGTCAAAACCTATAAGAAGGCTCTGGGTAAGGCTGATATCCTTCTGAGGGATTATCACTCCCAATGCAAATGTTCCAAGCACGAAAATGACAACTGTGATGACCGCACCTATGAATATAGCTTTAGGATAATTCTTGGCCGGATTCTCCATATCTGTAACATGAATACCGCTCATCTCCATTCCTGCATAGAAGAGGAATATTCCCGACGCCAGCACAAGATTATTGAAATTGCTCAAATCAGGGAAGAAATTGCCATGGAAATCCATTTGAGGGGTTCCACCCATCAACAGGTAGACAATACCCAGCACAACCAACAGTGCAGCCGGGATGATTGTACCTACCAGACCGCCAATCTTTGACACCTTGGCCACCCACCCCATACCTTTGAGCGAAATGAATGTGGCAAGCCAGTAGATGCTCAATACTACAATCAGAGAATAAACCTTATTGGAAGCCAGAGACATGTCATACACCTGGTTCATACCTATGAATGCAATTGCAACTGCACCAAAAGTCAGGACTGTGGGGTACCATATTGTACTCTGTATCCATTGGATCCAAATTGCAAGAAATCCCCATTTCTTTCCAAAAGCCTCACCTACCCAACGGAACACACCACCCTGCTTGTCCTTGAACATGGCCGCCAGCTCGGCTGCCACCAGCGAGGTTGGAATAAGGAAAACTATAGCTGCAAAAAGATAATAGAATGCAGAACTGAGGCCATACTCTGCCTCTGCCGGCAAGCCTCTTAAACTTACCACTGCGGTAACATTCATGATTGCCAGGGTGAATACACCCAGCTTGGCAATCTGCTTAGTGTTATTAGCCATATCAAAAACTTTTAAAATTCCCGGAGATAACAACGTTGCGCAGGCTTTTGTTTAAAAAGTCCGTGCAGACCAATAAAAAAGGGCACTTTAACGTGCCCTTCCTGTTTAATGGGTAAATACTTTGCCTTTCTGCTTCTCCTGCTTCTCGTAGGCAATACGGGAAGCGGTAGGGAACTTCAGCTGCTCAAGCTCCGCTATTGCCGCCTTCATGTCGGCCAGCATCATGTCGGCCATATCTCTGGTAAATCCTTGTTTTACAACCACTCTCATCACCACTATATCCTCAAGTGATTTTGGCAATGTGTAGGCAGGCACCATCCAGCCGCTCTGTTTAAGCTTGTCCTGAAGGTCATACAATGTCCATTTTGCACTCTTGTCATAATCCTCATCCAGATGCCAGATGAACAGCGGGTTCACCACCTCTTTGGCATAATTCCTGAACTGCGGGAATTTTGCAATTTCACCCCATATATATCTTGCAATCTCCAGACAGTTGCTCTGTATAGCCTTGTACCCGTCAAATCCCAACCTTATATAATTATAGTACTGTCCAAGGATCTGTGCAGCAGGACGGGAGAAATTCAATCCCACCTGGGAGATCTCCGCACCAAGGTAATTCACAGAAAAGTTCATGTCATCAGGCAAATATTTCTTGTCTTTCCAGATGACCCAACCCAAACCGGGATATACAAGACCATATTTGTGTCCCGACGTACTTATTGAGAGCACCCATTTGAGCCTGAAATCCCATTTTCTGTCGGGATCAAGGAATGGAAGGATAAATCCTCCGGAGGCTGCATCCACATGGATAGGGATATCATACCCCGTTTTGGCATTATACTCCTCAAGTTCGTTGTTGAGCGCCTCCACATCATCATTGAGTCCTGTCCAGGTCACTCCCTGGATTGGAACGATACAGATTGTATTCTCATCACAGTATTTCAAGGCCAATTTTGGATCCAATGTAATGTGCTCCCTGGTGATTGGCACCTGACGCATCTCCACCTGCCACAGCTGCGAGAACTTCTCCCACACAACCTGCATGCCTGTACTGATTACAAAGTTTGGCTTGTCATAAGGCTTGCCCTGGGCAATTCTCCTTTTCTTCCACCTCAACCAGGCTGCAATACCTCCCAGCATACATGCCTCACTGGAACCGATACCTACTGCACCGGTCTTCCATTTGCGCTTCTCCGGGGTATTCCACAAATTTGCAAGGATGTTGATGCATTTTCCGTTGATTACTGCCACCCTCGGATACTCTGTCTCATCTATATAATTTATGTTGATAGCCTCATTCATCAGCCTGGTGGCATACTTGTCCATATAGGTAGTGACAAATGTAGCAAGGTTCAACATAGGGTTTGTCTGGGGATAAGTCTCCTCTTTAACCATCTGATATGCCACTTCCGGTGCTGTTGGGTGCTGTGGAATTACATCTGCTGGTGATGGCTTCAAAATTCTTTCTGACGCAAACACTGGTGTCTGCACATTCTTCTCTTCTTTCATAATCTTTTGAATATTAAATTGTTTTTACAAAAACAAATCTTGTAATACACATAACAATGCTCAATGAATTTTGTTCTTGAAAAAAGAAAATTGCAATTTTTATAAATTTTATTTAAAAAAATATTTGCAGATAATAATTATTATAATTACCTTTGCAAAAGAAACAAAAGACAGAGATATATGTTGTTGTTGAGAGAAAAAATAAAGGAGGCCGGCCTGAAGGCCACACCACAGAGGCTGGCAATCTATGAGTCAATGAGAAAACTTGGACATGCTTCGGTTGACATGGTGGTTGAAGATCTGAAGAGCTCGTTCCCATCGCTTACAGTGGCCACTATCTATAACGTCCTTGAGTCATTTGTAAATGCAGGGCTGCTTGTAAGGAGGTTCAGCTCCAACAACAAGATGTACTTTGATGTAAATGTGTACGAGCACGCGCACTTTTACGACCAGGAAGAGAATTCATATATGGATTTCAATGATCCTGACCTTGTAAAAATTGTAATGGATTATCTTTCTACAAAAAAAATTGATAAATTTGAGGTTAAAACTGTAGATATACAGCTTGTAGGAAAAAAACAATAATTTAAAACAAACAATAAAATATAGGAGAACAAAATTATGGCATCTATTAAAGGCACACAGACCGAGAAAAATCTATTGACAGCTTTTGCTGGTGAGTCACAGGCTAGAACAAGATACACTTTCTTTGCAAGCGTAGCTAAAAAAGAGGGTTTTGAGCAGATTTCTGCAATCTTCATGGAGACTGCAGAGCAGGAGAAAGAGCACGCTAAAAGATTCTTCAAATTCTTGGAGGGCGGCGACCTTGAGATCACTGCAACTTACCCTGCAGGCAAGATTGGCACAACTGCAGAGAACCTTTTGGCAGCAGCTATGGGCGAGAACGAGGAGTGGAGCGAGGCTTACCCTCATATGGCAGAGGTTGCACAGCAGGAGGGCTTCCCTACAATTGCTGTAGCATTCAGGGAGATTGCTAAAGTTGAGGCTATGCACGAGGAGAGATACCGCACCCTGCTTGGAAGAGTTGAGGCTGGTCAGGTATTTGAGAGAGAGGAGTCTATTGAGTGGCAGTGCCGTAACTGCGGTTACGTTTACACTGGCAAGGCAGCTCCAAAAACTTGTCCTGCTTGTCTACACCCACAGGCATACTTTGAGCCAAAGAAATGGAATTTCTAATAATAGGATTACTGTAAAACAAACAGCCGGATCAGTACATGATCCGGCTGTTTTCTTTTCTTATTGCATTTTCCATACAGCTTCTAGCTGTACAAGAATCTCTTGATACTCATTTTTGGAGTCTTCTCAAACGGAGAGTCCATCTTCTCAACATCCGAAAGCTTGCTGTATACAGGCATCTGAAGGTTCACCTGTGACATAAGCTCCTTTCTGTATGCTTCTGCATTGATTCCCTCCTGCTCCATTTTCTCTGCATCAAAGTATACAAGAGCAATAAGTGCAGCACCTCTTCCAACAACTACAGACTCCATAACATAAGGCTGGTTGTTGATTACTGCCTCAACCTCCTCCGGATATATGTTCTGTCCGTTAGGGGTAAGGATCATGTTCTTGCTTCTTCCTTTGATGAATACATTGCCTTTCTTGTCAAGAAGTCCAAGGTCACCAGTACGCATCCAGCCATCCTCTGTGAATGCAGCAGCAGTTGCCTCCTCATTCTTGTAGTATCCGCTCATGATGTTCATGCCGCGTGCCTGAATCTCACCCACTGTCTTGTAAGGGTCATCGGAATCAATCCTTATCTCAATTGTATCAATAGCCTTTCCGCAAGATTTAGGGGCAAACTCCCACCAGTCTTCATATGCCATAAGCGGAGCCGCCTCTGTCATGCCGTATCCTACTGTAAAAGGAAGCTTGAACTTTCTGAACCACTTCTCAACATCAGGATTAAGTGCAGCACCTCCCAATACAATCTCACGCAAGTTGCCTCCGAACGCATCCAGAAGGGTCTTTCTGATTTTGCCGAATATAAGCTTGTTTACACCTGGAATATGGGTAAGAATCTTCATCACCGGCTTGCTGATTACAGGCTGCACCTTGCTCTTGAATATCTTCTCCATTACAAGAGGAACTGTAATAAGCAGGTAAGGCTTTATCTCTGCCAAGGCTCCTAGCAGCATTGCAGGTGTAGGGGTCTTGCCAAGATAGTAGATTGCAGAACCTCCGCACAACGGATAGATAAGCTCAAACATGAGGCCATACATATGCGCCATAGGGAGCATTGATACAATCTTGTCGCCAGGATAAGAAGGAAGCCTCTTCTGTCCGAAGAACACGTTTGCGCTGACGCACTCATATCTCAACATTACACCTTTAGGCTGGCTTGTTGTACCCGATGTATAGTTAATGATTGCCAGATCCTTAAGGTTGTCCTCCGGATAGCATACATCATCTTTTGAAAATCCGGCAGGATATTTCTTTGCAAAAGCCTCATCCACACCCTCATAGCACTCCTTAACCTGTGCATCGGCAGCATATAGGAGAGAATAGTCTGTGGTTGATATTACTGCTTTTACCAAGGGCATTCTGGCAATATCAAGTTTTGTCCAAATGTCGTTGTCGGTAAAAAGAAGCAAACTTTCAGAGTGGTCTGTCAAGGAGTTTACATTGTCGGGATGAAAATCTGCAAGGATTGGAACCATTACTGCTCCATATGTGTTTCCTGCAAGGAATGACATTCCCCAACGTGCTGTATTTTTAGCGCAAATGGCTACTTTATCTCCTTTTTTGATTCCTGCATTCTCCATAAACAAATGCAGTTTGGCAATCTGTGCAGCCACTGCTCCAAAGGTAAATGTCTCACCTTTGTAGTTGCCCAGAGCAGGAAGCTCCCAGTTGGCCTTTACGGAGTCCTCTAATCTTTTAAGATAGTGTTTCATGTCTATTAGTCTAAATAAGGGGCGCAAATGTAGTTATAAATTTCTGATTTTAGTATATTTGCACTCTAACTTTTTTAGGTATGAGAAGTATCAAGGGCCTGATAATGGCCATTTTGTCATCAGCCACATTCGGACTGATCCCTTTATTCTCCATCCCGCTGATGGAGAATGAGACAGCTGCGCTGCAACTGAACCTGGATAACGTGTGTTTTTACCGTTTCCTTTTTTCAGCTTTGCTTATGGGCATTATTGTATTCTTGAGCTTCGCACACAAGAACAGGGAAAATTTCAGCTTCCGAAAAGTTATGTCTGAAGCTTTTTCCCTTACGCCCAAGCAGTTGGGGCTTATGCTGCTCATATCTGTATTCTATGCTTCCACAAGCATTTTCCTTACAGCGTCATATACTGTAGGTGAGATTCCCAGCGGAATTGCAACCACAATGCATTTCCTGTACCCGGTATTTGTAACGGCCATAATGATCCTCTTCTTTGGCGAGAAGCTTAACCTTAAAAAAGCGCTGGCTGTTGTACTGGCATTTGGCGGAGTGTTTTTCTTGAGCGGTGCTTCATTGAATGACGGGTTCTCACTGAATCCGCTTGGATTGCTGTTTGTGCTTATAACCATCTTTACATACGGCTCTTACATAATTGGAGTGAACAACCTCAAGCCAATTGCCTCAATGAACGGAATGAAGCTCACTTTCTATGTACTTGCCTTCTCTTGCCTGCTATTCTGCGGCAACATAGCAGTAAAAGGGGAAAGCTTCCAGCCACTTGTAACTTTCCACCAGTGGTGGAACATCCTTGCCCTGGCATTTGTCCCTACACTCATATCTGACCTTACACTTGTATACGCAATACAGATTATAGGCTCAACAACTACAGCAATTCTGGGGTGTATGGAGCCGCTTACTGCAGTACTTGTAGGCATAACTGTTTTTGGAGAGAGGCTCAACCTCAACCAGGGGATTGGAATGGCACTTGTCTTCATAGCTGTATATCTTGTAATAATTGCCCAGAGCAAGAAGGAAAAATAATACGCATAGAGTGTTATTGCCCCTGCAACCCATTCCCTAACTTTGCAGGATATATGTGGCATATACAATGAGAGGCATCAAGATTGGCAATATTCTGGTATTCCGCAACTCTGCGGTATGCATTGTCAGCAATATTATACAGGAAAACGGGGAGACTATAGTCATAGGTACAGACTCATGCAACCGTGAGCACAGAGGTCCTGCCGAGGAGTGGAGCTCCGTTATCCATTTTAAGGAAAAGCTGCGCCAGTTTGAGGAGAAAATCTTCAACAATATTGTAGTCCACAAAGGGTCAGAAGCAAGATAATTGCTATCTTTGCCCTAATGAAAAACTACTCCAAGGCATATTACATTCTGGCAGAAGATCATCAGCTCCCTCCTGTGAAGATATTCCTTGAGAAGACATCTCCGGTAGGTGCAGGACT
>CALCHD010000039.1 GCA_937901105.1 uncultured Bacteroidales bacterium
CTATGATTACCAATGGCTTTGACCATCAGGATATTGAGCCTGCAACGGAGCCTCGCGACATATCCAAATTCTCACTCCTGCACACCGGTATCTTTGTAGACAACGGAAACCCGGAGCACCTTTGGGAGGTTCTTGGCCAGAAGGCTGCAGCAGAGCCCCAGTTTATGGAAGACCTCCAGATACGCCTTATGGGACAGGTGGACAGCACTATACTGCAGGGAATTGAGAAGGCCGGCCTTACAGAGAAACTGATAAACATGGGATACCGCCCCCACAAGGAGGTGGTGCAGTGGCAGCGCAAGGCACAGGTTTTGCTCATGCCGCTCCGTAAAGAGCCTGAAGCTGGAGCAATCCTGGCAGGCAAATTCTTTGAGTACATTGCCAGCGGCCGCCCGATGCTGGCATTCGGTCCAACGCAGGGAGTTGTTGCAGACGCCCTCCAGGAGACCGGCGGCGGAGTGATTGTAGATTTCTCCGACAAGGAATCTACCAGAAAGGAAATTGACCGTCTGTATGCAGAGTACCTTCAGGAGAAGGCTGCCGCAGCATCCGCTACGGAGGCAGAGGCGTCCGAAGGCGGCAAGAAACTGTCGGGAGGAAAAATTGGACTTTCCCCTGCAGTAATGAAATATTCCCGACAGCACCTTACCGGTGAAATGGTTAAATTGTTTGAACAGATATGATGAAGAAATTTTTGAAATACCTCCTTCCCGTAGTGGCATTCATTTTTATTGCCTACGGATATTCTCCGCAAGTGCTGAAGGGGAAGATTGTAGACCAGAGCGATATCTCCAGCTGGGAGGGTATGGCGCATGAAATTGTTACCCACAATGAGGCCAACCCCGAAGACCAGACCCTGTGGACCAACTCAATGTTTGCCGGAATGCCTGCAAACAGCATCCACGTAACCTACAGCGGAGACTTTACAAAATACCTTTACGACCTCCTCTTTACCGGTGAGCGTCCTGCCAGCTATCTTCTGATAAGCCTTATTGGAGGATATCTCCTTATGCTGGCTTTTGGAATGAGCATTCCTCTGGCGGTGCTGGGAGCAATTGCAATCACCTTCTGCTCATACAATATGCAGATCATTCAGGTAGGCCACAATGCCAAAATGGTGGCTATTGCATTCATGCCATGGGTACTTGGAGCAGTAGTTTACGCATACCGCAAAAATGCCTTCTGGGGAGCACTGATGTTTGCCTTTGCCTTGAGTTTCCAGATTAAGGCAAACCACCCGCAGATTACCTATTACCTTGCAATGATTATTGTGGGCTTTGGAATCTGGCAGCTTTGCAAGGCCATTAAAGAGAAAGCCCTTCCAAAATTCTTCCGCACCAGCGCCATTGTGCTTGTGGCCGGACTGCTTGGAATTGCAACCAACATAAACCACCTGTGGCCAACCTACGAGTATGCAAAACATACAATGAGGGGCGGTACGGAGCTTGTAGCCGAGGACTCTGCAGAGCAGTCTGAAAGCGGCAAGAAGAGCCGCAGCGGCCTTGACATCGAGTATGCAACCCAGTGGTCTTACGGCATTGAGGAGACGTTTAACCTTATGATTCCCAACTTCAACGGAGGAGCCTCTGCCGGTGCCCTTGACCGCAGCAGCGAGACCTACAAGGCCTTGAAACAGGGTGGCTACCAGGGTGCAGAACAGATAATAAAACAGCTTCCTCTATACTGGGGGCCGCAGCCGTTTACAGCAGGCCCTATGTACATGGGAGCAATCACAATATTCCTTTGCGTACTTGGCTTCTTTGTATTGAGAAGCGGATTGAGATGGTGGGTAGCAGGAGTCTCCCTCCTTGCCCTTATGCTTGGCTGGGGATACCACTTTATGCCGGCATCCGAGTTCTTCTTCAACTATGTGCCAATGTACAACAAGTTCAGGTCTGTATCAATGATCCTTGTAATCCTGCAGATTTTACTCCCGATGATGGGTGTGCTTGCAGCCAATGAGATTCTCTTTGGAGAGGATTATCCGGGCAGGAAGGAGAGGATAAAGAAAGGATTCTGCTGGGCCCTTGGACTTACAGCGGGCGTTTCTGCATTGTTTGCACTGATTCCTCACCTTGCAGGAAGTTTCATAAGCTCTTCAGACGGACAGCTTCCGGGGGAGATTGCCGCAGCCTTGGCTGAAGACAGGGCAGGCCTTCTACGCAGCGACGCCTTCAGGAGCATCTTCTTCATCCTTGCTTCTGCCGCAATCATGTGGGCAAGCTACAAATGGGGCAAGATTAAGCCCGTTACAGCTGCCATCATCCTTGCAGCCCTTGCACTGGTTGACCTGTGGACAATAGACAAGAGATACCTTAACGATTCACACTTTGTAACCCGCCGAGAGTTCAAGAACAACTTTGCAAAACGTCCGGTAGATGAAATCATATTGCAGGATACAGACCCTCATTACAGGGTGCTGGATTTGAGCGTTAATACCTTCAATGATGCCTATGTAAGTTACCACCACAAGACAATTGGAGGATACAGCCCTGCCAAGCTACAGCGCTATCAGGACCTTATAGACAGATACATCACTGACGAGATTTATGATGTCTATGACGTTGTAGAGAATGCTGCGACTATCCAGGATGTCGAGGCCGCTTTGCCGGAGCTCAAGGTAGTTTCAATGCTCAACGGCAAGTACATAATTTTAGGAGAGAACTATTCGCCGGTAGTCAATCCATATGCATACGGCAACGCATGGTTCGTTTCCGATTTCGTAGAGGCAG
>CALCHD010000040.1 GCA_937901105.1 uncultured Bacteroidales bacterium
GGTAGCAAATCCGTGGCATATTCCGATATTCCGAAGAAGATCGGAACGCACAACGTTACCGTCTGCAAAAAACATTACTTATCTTCTCCGGAGATTCATCCGCAGTACAGGTATACAAATACCAGCCTATGAAGTTTGCTGCCATGGAGGGGCTTTATGAGGGAGAGCGTGGAGGAAGCCTTACCGCATTCGGCATCCTCAACCCAAAAAAGGAGTACGGCAACAACGAAGACCCGTTCCTTTTCAAGGTTGACATACCATACGCACTCTCTATCCTTGCAGAGAAAAAGGTGGATGCATTTGTTCCGGGAATCAACAACATCATAGAGGGTGTGGAGTATTCAAATTCTCCTGGAGACACCACTGTAATGATACCTTTTGCAGAAAAAGTGGCAAAGGGTACCGCAGCAATAGAATCCCTCAAGAACGGAGGAGAGATTAATCCCGACGATTTCAAGTACTTCGGATACGGGTATCTGAAAGAGCCGCAGGAGAGCATCCCGCCGATTGCACTCACATTCTACTCGTTCAGGATAATGGTAGCTTTGGGATGCCTGTTCGTACTGCTGTTCATTGTAATGATATACGGCATCTGGAAGGAGAAGAGGAGCAGCTTCCGCATAGACAACTATAAATGGATACTGTACGGAGCAATAATCTGTGTACCGCTTGTATACATATGTTCACAGTGCGGATGGATTGTAGCGGAAGTTGGGCGCCAGCCTTGGACAGTACAGGACCTTCTTCCTGTAGGGGCATCGGTTTCCGGTGTATCAGCCTCTAATGTAACTGTTACAATGGTCATATTCTTTGTACTGTTCACAGCACTCCTTATGGCAGAACTCAAGATAATGTTCTCCCAAATCAGAAAAGGGCCGCAGAATGAGGCCTAGTGTATAATCTAAAACTTCAAGAAATGGAAACCTTACATCTTCTTCAACAATACTGGTGGGCTGTAGTCTCTCTTTTGGGCGCACTGCTTGTTTTCCTTATGTTCGTACAGGGAGGACAGATGCTCCTGTTTGGTACAGCAAAGGATGAAACAGAGAAACAGCTGATCATTTCCACATTGGGCCACAAATGGGAGATCACATATACAACACTTGTAACATTTGGCGGTGCCGCATTTGCTTCATTCCCGCTTTTCTACTCTACAAGCTTTGGAGGTGCATACTGGCTATGGCTCCTTATACTGTTCCTTTTTGTATTGCAGGCAGTATCTTACGAATTCAGGGACAAGACGGGAAACATTTTTGGCAAAAAAGGCTATGACATATTCCTCTTCCTTAACGGCCTTCTTGGGACACTGCTCATTGGTGTTGCCGTAGGTACGCTATATACCGGAGGTGCCTATTATATGGACAAGGGAAACATCACAAATGTTTTAACCCCTACTGTATCATACTGGGCAAACAGCTGGAAAGGGATTGAATGCATCTTCAACCCTGTAAACCTTCTTTTAGGTGCAGTTGTACTGCTTGCTGCAAGGACACTGGGACTTTATTACACTATATGCAACGCCCCCGCTTCATTTGCATCCCTTATCCAAAGGGGCAAAAGGCAGTTTGCATTCTCTGCAATTGCATTTACAGTGCTGTTTGTAGCATTTGCGGCTGTGCTTATGCTTATGAAAGGATATGAGGTGAACCCTGTGAATGGGGAGATATTTGAAGTGGAGTTCAAGTACTTCAAGAACTTCTGCACTTGTGAGCTGTTGAAGTCCGTTATATGCACCACGATATCGACACCATCGAGCGAATGGAGATAATCCGCGATTTGCGACTTGGCGAGTTTGACGTGCTTGTCGGAATAAATCTGTTGCGCGAAGGACTTGATATTCCCGAGGTATCGCTTGTGGCAATTCTTGATGCCGATAAGGAGGGCTTCCTTCGTAGTGAAACCTCACTTGTGCAGACAATAGGTCGCGCCGCGCGTAACGCCAACGGTGAGGTTATAA
>CALCHD010000041.1 GCA_937901105.1 uncultured Bacteroidales bacterium
CAGTAGATGCTTTGCATAAGGCAGGTGCAATTGTTTTGGGTATGGTTGCAATCTTCTCATACAACTTCATCAGATCAAGGGAGGCATTTGAGGATGCAAATGTTGAGCTTTATACCCTTAGCCACTATGAGGCATTGCTTGAGCAGGCAGTAGAGGAGAACTACATTAAGGCAGAGGATTTGGCTGTCCTTAAGGAGTGGAGAATAAACCCTGAAACTTGGGGCAAGTAAAATATGGGAATGACTCAGATTAAAGGGAAGGTTGTTACAGTGGAGCAACCTTCCTATGTATTATATACCGCCTTCTCTGATATGAGGAATTTTGTTGCGGCCCTTCCTCCCGACAAAAAAGAGGGTGTAGTTGCAACCGAGGATACCATTGAAGGTGAGGTGCAGGGATTCAAGATGGGGCTTAAGATTGCACACAAGACCCCTTTCTCTTCATTGATGTTCCAGAACTATGGCAACACTCCGTTTGAGTTTGCAATCACCGTTTTCTTTGATGCGATAGACTCTTACAAGACCGCCTTTCATCTGGAGCTGAATGCAGATCTTCCAATGATGGTGAAGATGATGCTTGGAAGCAAGCTGCAGGAGGGGATAGACCAGATTACCGAGCAGCTAGGAATGGCATTGAGCGGTAAGATTGACCCTTCAAAGATAGATCCGGAGGCATTTGCCGAGGAGATGAGAAAACGTTACAGTTAAGATTGATGAAAATTAGTAGCTGGTTCTTTACGCTTGCTGTACTTTGTGCAGGCATTGCAAGTTGCGGCAAAAATGAATTTGCGGCAGTTCAGCCAAACGCAATAGTACCTCACCCTGCAAGTGTAGAGATTATGGATAGTGGGGCATTTCTGTTGGACAGGAGTGCCGCTATTGTTTATGATGGTGAGGGAGCGGAAAATTCTGCAGAATACCTGCAGGACTACCTGCAGCAGCACTATGGCATCTCTTTGCGCAAGTGGGGATGCAGGAAGATTGCCCTTAAGGTAGCGGAGGATACCTCTGCTGTGGAGGGGGCATATTCGCTGGTGGTTCTTCCCGATAAAATAGAGATCACAGGCAAGAACCCCGCAGGCCTTTTCTACGGAGTGCAGACTTTGATACAGCTGTTGCCTGTGTATGCAGCAGATGCGTACAATCCTGCAGATGGGGCTGCGCAGGATACCACTGGCAGATATGCAGGTGAAGGTGCAGTGGTGCAGCAGAAGACTGTCGGGAAGAAGATTCCGGTTCCGGCGGTGAAGATTGAAGATGCTCCGGCATTTGAGTACAGGGGGATGCATCTTGATGTGGCAAGGCATTTTATGCCGGTGGAGTTTGTGAAAAAGTACATTGATTACCTTGCGCTGCACAAGCTGAATTATTTCCATTGGCACCTTACTGATGACCAGGGGTGGAGGATAGAGAGCAAGAAACATCCCCGCCTGAATGAGGTTGGCTCCTATAGGGACGGTACCATCATTGGCCTTTATCCTGGTACTGGGGTTGATTCCACCAGATATGGCGGCTACTATACTGTGGAGCAGATGAAGGAGATTGTGGATTATGCTGCAAAGCGTTATATAACCATTGTGCCGGAGATTGACCTTCCGGGGCACTGCATGGCAGCGTTGGCAACCTATCCCCATTTGGGCACAGAGTCCAATGCAGATGTGAAGCCGGCAATTACCTGGGGCATCTACAACAAGCTGAATAATGTGCTGGCCCCAAGTGAAGAGGCATTTGCGTTCCTTGAGGATATGTTTGGGGAACTTATGGACATTTTCCCTGGAGAGTATATCCATATTGGTATGGATGAGTGCTGCCACAGATGGTGGAAGGAATCCCCAAGGACACAGGAGTTCATTAAGGAGCATAATCTTGGAGACGAGAAAGGGCTCCAGAAATATTTTGCGCAGAGGGTTTCAGCTATGGTGAGGGCCCGCGGCAGGGTTGCAGTAGGCTGGGACGAGATGGTTGACAATGGCCTTGAGGAGGGTGTGGCCCTTACAGTATGGCGCGGCGGCAACCGGTGGGTTCCGGCAGCACAGGCAGGACATAAGGTAATCATGACCCCCAATGCCAAGAGCTATCTGAATTACAAGCAGAGACCGGATGAGAAGCGTCTTGCGCATATGTTCAGGCTTGTGGCGCTTGATACAGTGTATAAATTTGATCCTACTCCCGACACCCTTTCTGCTGCAGTGCTGGAGAATGTCATT
>CALCHD010000042.1 GCA_937901105.1 uncultured Bacteroidales bacterium
TGGTATAATAATTCGTCTTGATTGAAAACTCATCAAGCGTCCTGTCAACTCCAAAACCGTTCCTCAAAAAGGTTGGCTTGTTCTTAACCTGTATATATTCTCCCATATATAATCCCCTTGAATGGGAAAAAATTCCAACTGAATCTGTAAACGTGTCCAAATAATAGAGCTTATTGTATTTCAGAGGTTTGGATTCACCATATTTGCGGATTTTTTTTGGTACGGGTTTATACGTCACGTGACCCGACATGGCAATCCGGCGCATATCACCTAATGAAAATAATTTCTCCATGGCCGTAGTTACAGTATAATTTGTACCATCCGATTGTCTTCCTCCTTTATCCTGCGGAAACACAACTCCACACAACAGCATAAATGCTATCAAAAACCCAACTCTCTTCATCTAAAAATTCTTGAGCTCATTATACAATCGGTGAACCGGGAGACCAACCACATTAAAATATGATCCGTCAATTCCCTTTATTGCAGCATAGCCTATCCATTCCTGCACTCCGTATGCACCTGCTTTGTCAAAAGGTTTGCAAGTATCTATATAATATGAGATTTCAACGGGGGTAAGCTTACCGAATTGGACATTTGTGCCAACTGTAAAGCACACCTCTTTCTTCAAAGATCTGATACAGACTCCTGTATAAACCGTATGGGTGTTGTCCTGAAGTTTTTCTATCATCCTCACTGCATCATCACGGTCTTTTGGCTTGCCCATAATCTCATCCTCACAAAGCACCATTGTATCTGCGGTAATAAGGATCTCGTTTTGCTCAAGATCCCTATGAAACCCATAGGATTTCCCTTTAGCCATATATTCTGGAACTTGAGGGTAGGGGAGACCAATGGGAAGAACCTCTTCAAATGTATTGCCGGTATCTATGACAAAATCAACCCCCAAACCTGCAAGAAGCTCTTTCCTGCGAGGTGAAGCAGACGCCAATATCAGTTTTCTTCCCGATAGAATGTTATCAAGCATACCCTATTACTTCTTGTTGCTGTCCATTCCCTGACCGAACTTGCCGGCATACAGCTCAGCATTGAACTCCCATTTGCCCTGAATCTTCAACACCTGCTCAATAAGGTCTCTCACGCAACCTCTTCCTCCTGGATATGAAGATACAAAGTCGCATACATCCTTAACCTCCTGCACTGCATCTGAAGGGCAAACTGCCAGGCCGCACTCTTTAAGGATTGGAATGTCGGGAATATCATCACCTACAAAGGCTACCTCTTTAGGGGAGATGCCGCACTTATTGCAGAAATCATAGAAATCAGGCAGCTTGTCCCTTGATTTTAGGTAAATATGCTCTACTCCAATGCCCTCAAATCTCTTTCTTACAGATTCTGAATAGCCGCCTGTAATAATTGCAATATGGTAACCTGAAAGGTAGGCCCATCTCAATCCAAATCCGTCCTTTGCATTGTGGATACGGAGAAGGTCACCATCAGGAGCTACAAATACACTGCCGTCAGTGAATACACCGTCCACATCAAATGCGAATCCTTTAATATCCTTTAATTTTGTCTTATAGTTGCTCATTGCTGTCGGGATTATATTTATTGAAAATTTTCTGTGTTAAAAAGTTATATACCTCAAGATGCTCCTGGAACTTTTCTTCCGAAAGCACCTCCCTGTGCTTCTCTATTGTGCGGGTATCTCCTCTGCGGGCAGGACCTGTCTGCGCAGTTACCGGATTTTGCAGAAATGCCTTCCTCACACTCTCAATTGCACTCGGAAGAAGGAAAGTAAAGTCCGGACTGGCAATATCATAAGCCAGAGAGAGTGAGTAGTTTATCACATTAGTTGCAAATATGGCCGCAGTATGGAACTGCAAACGCTTTGCGGAATCACACATCTTATATTCTGCCTTAAGGGAATTTACCAGATTCACGAGTTTCTCCTCCCCGGATTTATGCTGTGATTCCAGCAGGAAAGGGACAAGCCTAATATCAAGGTCCTTGCTCATGCTCAATGTCATAAGAGGGTAGAAGACACCGGTATTATGCAAACCGGCCTCCTGGAGCACTTTCATTGCAGTTGCACCGCTGGTGTGTACAGTGAAGGAATCCTTATGAGGAAGCTGTGAGGCAACCTGCCCGATGGCATTGTCGCTTACAGCTATAATCGTAATGTCGCTTTCTGGAAGCTGCTGGAAATCGTTTATAGCAACAGCATCGCTCTTGCCACGCTTGAGCGCCCTCACAACCTTATCGGCCTTCTCCAAATCCCTGGCACACACGCATACAACATCATGCCCTGCTGCCTGAAGGGACAAAGCCATTCTGAACGCCACATTTCCAGCACCAACAATACTAATCTTATACATTTCCGTTTATTAAGTTTTATGAGTACAAAGATACTAAAAATTGAGATGATGCCCAATCCCATTCCAAAGAGAAACTCTATGCACGAAAAGGCTATTCTGTGCGCAAACTGGTCAAAATATAAAAAATGACCTCCCGGGAAAGGGAGGCCATTCGGTAATATCTGTCGGGAAGAAGATTAGTTCTCCTCTGCTACGAACTCATCTTTGATTGCTGCAAATGCTGCAAGGTCCTCAAGCTTGAAAGATGCAATGTATGATGCCCTCTCATTGTTCCACGCCTCTGATTTATTTGTGTAAACCTCTGCTGATCTGGCAAATGCTTCATTTTTCTGTGCATCAATTATCAACAGGTAAGACATGATGATGTGGGCTGCCATCTCTACAAGTCTCCTTGCATGGAAATCAATGTACTCCTCGCCTTTGCCCTGTACAGCCTCACAAGCAGCCTCATACTGTGCTGTCATTGCAACAAGCTTCTCTTTCAATGCTGCAAACTCCGGTTTTACATCCATTGCCTCGTACTCTTTAATTTTAGCTAGGTAAGAGCCGTTGGTTACATAACGGATAGCTGCAACTGTCTGAAGCTGTGATGTTCCCTCATAAATGGTAAGGATTCTTGCGTCTCTGTAAAGTCTCTCAACAGGATACTCTTTCATGAAGCCTGAACCGCCGTGTACCTGAATTGCATCATATGCATTCTGGTTGGCATACTCTGAAGACATCATTTTTAGGACTGGAGTGAACATATCAGCATATTTGCTGTATTTTTTTGAATCCTGCCTCTCCTCTGGAGTAAGCTTCCTTTCCTCTGCTATTGCGTTATAAGCTTTATATACATCAACAAATCTTGTTGTTTCATAAAGAATTGCTCGTGATGCCTGAAGCTTGGCCTTCATTACAGCCAACAGCTCATATACTGCAGGGAAGTTGATGATAGCCTTCTTGTACTGGAAACGCTCGTGAGCATATTTCAAAGCCTCCCTATATGCAGCTTCTGACAAACCTACAGACTGTGCACCTACACCTAGCCTTGCACCGTTCATCAAAGACATTACATATTTGATAAGGCCCATTTTTCTGTCACCTACCAGTTTTGCAGGAGCATTCTTGAATACAAGCTCTGCAGTAGGGGAGCCCTTGATACCAAGTTTGTTCTCAATACGTCTTACTGTAACACCGCCCCATGCTTTATCATACACAAAATATGAAAGGCCGCGGCCGTCAGTTGTACCCTCCTCTGAACGTGCAAGTACCAGCTTAATCTGGGCATCGCCGTTGGTGATGAAACGTTTTACACCGTTTAGGTACCACATCTGTTTCTCCTCATTCCAGGTAGCCTTAAGCATTACAGACTGAAGGTCTGAACCTGCATCAGGCTCTGTAAGGTCCATAGAACAAGTGTCACCTTTATTGATTCTAGGAAGGAACTCCTCTTTTATCTCTTTTGAAGCAAACTCGTGGATAGTCTCTGCACAGTCCTGCAATCCCCAAATATTGGCAAAACCGGCATCAGCACGGGAAACAAGCTCTGCTGCCATTACATAAGGAACCATGCTGAAGTTCAATCCGCCATACTCTCTTGGAAGGCTTAAGCCATATACACCAGCCTGGGTAAGGGCATCGTGGTTCTGCTGTGTACCTGCAGCATAAGTGATTCTGCCGTTAGCACATACAGGACCGTCATGGTCAACCTGCTCAGCATTAGGTGCTAGAACATCTCCGCAGATCTCACCAATAATCTCCATTACCTTGTCATAAGAGTCAATTGCATCTTCAACATTGGCAGGAGCATAGTCATATTTGCCGAAATCCTTGAAATTATCCTCTTTCAAAGTTACAATCTTCTCCATTAGGGGATGACTGAACTGGAATTTCAACTCTGAATTGTCTTTATAGAAATTTGCCATAATTATTTGCTGTGTTTTTTGTAAGATGCAATCATCTTAGGTAATACTTCATTAAGGTCTCCAATGATTGAGTAGTCTGCAATCTGGTGGATAGGAGCGTTAGGATCATTGTTGATTGAAATGATCATAGAAGACTGGTCCATACCTGCAGTGTGCTGGATCTGGCCTGAAATACCTACTGAAATGAATAGTTTAGGTCTTACAGTAACACCAGTCTGGCCAATCTGCCTCTCATGCTCAACAAAGCCTGCATCAACAGCAGCACGTGAAGCTCCAACCTCTGCACCTAGAACTTTTGCAAGCTCGTTTACAAGAGCGAAGCCCTCTTTGCTGCCAACACCGTAACCGCCGGCTACGATAATTTGAGCACCTTTGATGTCAATCTTTTTCTCCTCAATGTGTCTCTCAATAATCTCTACAGCAAAATCAGCATCTGTAAGGATTGAAGCAACATCAATTTTCTTTACAGAGCCTGCAACAGGAGCAGAAAGTGGCTCTTTTTTCATAACACCCTCACGTACAGTTGCCATCTGTGGCCTGTGCTCTGGGTTTACGATAGTTGCAATGATGTTTCCGCCAAATGCAGGGCGGATCTGATATAGAAGGTTATCCCATTTGTTTCCTTTGGTATCCTGATGGTCACCAATCTCAAGACAAGTACAGTCTGCAGTAAGACCGCTGTGAAGTGCGCTTGAAATTCTAGGAGCCAGGTCACGTCCAATGCAAGTTGCGCCAAATAGGGCAATCTGTGGCTGCTCCTGTTTGAACAATGAAATTGCTATTGAAGCATATGGCAGGGTTCTGAAGAACTCAAGCTGCTTGTCATCTGCAAGATGAACTGTTTTTGCTCCATATAGGTAAAGCTCATCTTTAAGGTTCTCTACGTTATAACCGATTAGAAGTGCTTCAAGGTCGCAGTTAAGGGTCTGTGCCAAAGATCTTGCCTTTGTCATTAGCTCAAGGCTCACATCGCACAATTTGCCGTTGTCAGTTTCACAAAAAACTATAATGTTGTTCATTTTTGTCCGTTTTCAAATTAATACTCTGTTAGCCTATTGTATGGTTTGCCAAAAGCTCTGAAATCAAAGAGTCAATATCCTCCTCTGAAGCTGTTAGCTTTTTGGCCTCTTTAGCCTGGAATACGATGTTCTCCACTTTTTTAACTTTAGTAGGGGAACCTGCCATACCGTAGCTTGAATCCTCGCCTCCAACATCTGCAGTACCCCACTCTGTAATCTTGAGGTATGGGTAGTCAGCCAATGAAAGAAGGTAATTTGCACCCTCTGCTGTATCCTCTGTTACGGTTCTTGCGTATTTGTATTTCATAACCTGCTTTGCATGTCTTGGACGGCAAGGAGCAGCTGTAGCATGCACAGTTACAAGGCATGGAAGTGTACAGGAAACAACCTCTACACCTCTTTCAAGCCTTCTCTTGATTACAACCTTGTTGTCTGAAATCTCCTGGATCTCCTCTGCATATGTAACCTGTGGCAAATTAAGTTTCTCCGCCACCTGCGGTCCCACCTGTGCAGTATCTCCGTCAATAGCCTGGCGTCCTGCAAGGATTATGTCGGGATTAATTTTCCTGATAGCCTGTGAAAGGGCATATGAGGTAGCAAGTGTATCTGCACCTGCAAATTTTCTATCTGTAAGGAGAACTCCTCCGTCTGCACCTCTGAACAATCCTTCACGGATAATGTCAGCAGCTCTGAACGGTCCCATGGTAAGAAGAAGAACTTCTGAACCTGGATTCTGGTCTTTAATATACAATGCCTGCTCAAGGGCATTCATGTCTTCCGGGTTGAAAATAGCCGGCAGTGCAGCCCTGTTGACTGTTCCTTCCGGTGTCATAGCATTTTTACCGACATTTCTGGTGTCCGGCACCTGCTTGGCCAAGACAACAATCTTCAATTTTTTTGTCATAATCGTATCAATCTATGCTTTTGTCGTATAGGTTTATGGTTTTGTTCATAGTAATAACAAGCAAATGTAGTAAATATTTTCTTTAAAATTGAATTTTGCAACGTATTTATTTTAATTAACTTTGCGTTCCTAACTGTTTTTCTTAATTTTAAAAGTGTAAATATTATTATGGAAATTCCAGCAAAATATAATCCGGCAAACATTGAGGACAAATGGTACTCATATTGGTTGGAGAAAAAGTTCTTCCACTCGAAACCAAATGAAAAAGAGGCATATACAATTGTAATTCCTCCGCCAAACGTAACTGGTGTACTTCATATGGGCCATATGTTGAACAACACAATCCAGGACATTCTTATCAGACGCGCAAGGATGAAGGGTAAAAATGCATGCTGGGTTCCGGGTACAGATCACGCATCAATTGCCACTGAAGCCAAAGTTGTAAAGAGACTTTCGGAGAAAGGCATTAAAAAAAGTGACCTTACCAGAGAGCAGTTTTTGGAGCATGCATGGGACTGGACAAACGAGCACGGCGGCATCATCCTGAAACAGCTGCGCAAGCTTGGTGCAAGCTGTGACTGGGACAGAACTGCATTTACAATGGACCAGGAGAGAAGCGAGAGCGTAATTAAAGTATTTGTAGACCTTTACAACAAAGGGCTTATCTACCGTGGCTTGAGAATGGTCAACTGGGATCCTAAAGCCCAGACAGCATTGAGCAACGAGGAGGTAATCTATAAAGACGAGAAAAGCAAGCTTTACTATTTGAGATATTACGTGGAGGAGGCTCCAGGCTGTACAGACGGAGAGGAGGAAGGAGCAGTTGCACTTAACCCTGCAGATCCTTTTGACCCTACAGTAAAGCACCAGATTCTTCACAAAGATGAGCAGGGCAGAAGATACGCTGTAGTGGCAACAACCCGTCCGGAGACAATCATGGGCGATACAGCAATGTGCATCAACCCTAAAGACCCTAAAAACACCTGGCTGAAAGGCAAGAAAGTTATTGTACCTCTTGTAAACAGGGCTATCCCTGTAATTGAAGACAGATACGTAGAGATAGAGTTCGGTACAGGATGCTTGAAAGTAACTCCTGCACACGACACAAATGACTACATGCTGGGCAAGACCCACAATCTTGAGACTATAGACATCTTCAATGCAGACGCTACATTGAGCGAGGCTGCAGGAATGTATATAGGTATGGACCGCATGGCAGTACGCAAACAGATTGTAAAGGACCTTGAGGCAGCAGGGCTGATGGAGAAGGTAGAGGACTACCAGAACAAGGTAGGATACTCTGAAAGAAACTCTGACACCGCTGTTGAGCCACGCCTTTGCATGCAGTGGTTCCTTAAGATGAAGCACTTTGCAGACATTGCCCTTCCGCCGGTGATGAACGACGAGCTGAAATTCTACCCTCCAAAATACAAGACCACATACAACAACTGGCTGGAGAACATTCAGGACTGGTGTATCAGCCGCCAGCTGTGGTG